>DAINRZ010000015.1:0-16409 GCA_036741575.1 Kapaibacterium sp. (SeqCode) | reverse complement strand
CCGAAGGTTGACGGGCCAAATCCTGCATCGTTCCCTGGGGAGCAATGTAGGAACAGGCCGCGGCCTGTCCCTGCAAATATCCCGTGCGAATTGGATAATCATATTCATAGGGGAAACGCGGAAAACCACCCCGGGAAAAAGTTTACCGGAATTTTACCGAAATCGCGTTTTTTCGGGCAAAAATGGCTAAATAATATGTTAGGCGGGGCTAAATTGGGAATGAATGAATTGGATGGCGGAATATCGCAGCAGGAGCGGAGTGCCGTCCCCCTGCTGCCTTCTAAGGGGGACTACGCCTGCATTTGCGGGTATGACAGGCACGAGGCCCGGCAAGGCCGGCAGTTCCTGGCAGGCAGGGGTTCTATCCACGAAATAATCTACCCGGGCTGCCTGTTACAATTTTTAAACCGCGAGAAAGGAGCATTAAAGTTTAACAATTGCTGTAATGGTTCTGCACTCGATAATCATAGGCATCCCGGGCAGGTGCAGAAATATTTAAATTCCGTTTCCAATCAATTTAAAATAGTATTCGTCTTTCGAGGTAAAGACTACAAACAAAATTTCCTTGCGCCCAAGCGATTTTGGCCTGTATTGGATATCGGCATTGAATCCCTCTCCGGGGCCAATCGTTTGGGGATATGTGCCCGAAATAACAAATTCTGTTGTATTCGGGTAGAAATCGATTTCTGTAACTATTAGCTCGGAGCTGAAATTATTGACAAACAGATCTTTGTTTTTTGTTGCCACATTGCCGGTAATGACATTGCCTAAGTCAATAACCTGCTCTGTATATGGAATGCTTTTATCGGGCTTGCCGTCCCTGAATAGTTCGGCACCGGCCAGGCTGTAGAACATATCGTATGATTGGCGCCCTTTCATCAGCCCGAAATCTACGACGTAAGAATCAGTCTTATAGCCTGTTTTGTAGCTTTTTGATTTTACAAAGTACCATGAATTATAGTCATACTTTTCGTCCGGCATGGGATAATGCGATACAATCCATTCAATGTATTTATGGAGGGTGTCTTTATGAATCGAAAGGGAGTCGTTGTACCTGTATCCAACAAGTGCAGGCCCGAAAACGCTTCCGGCAAAATAGGGATTACTCCCCACAGGGTATTGGGCCTCGAGCAGGATGATATTATTGCAGTTGGCGCACCTCATCCACAGGCCTGTTTTGGTGTTTGTTAAAAGAATATTTTGGGTTTTATTGATAAATGGGTGATAAACTTCGAACCATTTTCCTTTGTCGATTTCGACTTCTCTTAAGACCAGGATTGAGTCTTTGTGAATGGTTTTCAATCCGCCTTTGTAATACTCTGCGACATTATAGAGCCATTTGTTTCCGGGGTGCAAGGGCATTATAACAGACTTAGTCTGGTCTTCGAGAATAGCATTGAATTCGAAGGTGTTTTTGATGTAGTTTTTATCGGAGTGGATTATATCTTCGCATGAAACCAGAGAAGCTAACAGTATTAGTAATAGTGAATACTTTATTTCATTTTTCATAGTTAGCATAGGGCAATGGTTTTGTTGTTTAATTTTAAAAACGGAAATTAATGCCATAATGCAGGCTTATTTTGTCATTATAGTGTGTGGAGTGTTTGTGGCTGTACCAAAATCCAGAGTAAACAGCCATTATGTTCAGCCCGATATTATCTGTCAACCTGTAAAGAGTTCCTGCGCCCATCCTGTTAATAATTCCGTATCCGTTAGCAGAAAATCCAGCCTGGAGCAAAGGAGAAAAGCCCAAAAATTCGTAGGGGGCCAACCTGATAAACAATCCGAAACTTGTAAGGAATGGATTCTGCTCGATAGTGTAATACTGGCCCAAAGAGTCGGTACCGTTATAATTAAGGAACAAAGATTCCTGCCTTGCTTCGGCCCCTATCTGAACAATATCGGAAAGCTCATAAAGGATGGCCAGGTCCATATTTGGGAAAAGCGGTATCTCGGCGGGTGAAATCGTTGCTTTCTTAAGGTTCCAGTTAGCCGAGTTCCTAACCTCGATGAATAATCCTTCCAATAAGCCATAGGCATCATTAAAGGCAAATCCATTAGCATTTAGCGGGCCATTACGTGCAATATTGCGTTGATAAGATTCACTCCTTATTTTTGATAAATCGTGATTATATGATTGAGCAATTAGTGTGTTAGCAGGTTCAATCCCCGAGCTTTCATCTCTGCTAACAGCATTGACATCCGATAAAGTATCGTGATTCAAAAATACAGGATTTCGGGCAATACCGCTGAAAGAAGCCGAGCCAAGGCGGGAGGGCTTAATGCTGTCTTTCAAAGTTACGGCTGCGGCATAACTGCCGCTTACGGGATAGTGAACCAAGGTGTCCGAAAGATTATTTTTATCGAGACCTGAGGTTTCAGTCTTATCCGGTAAATTCTGTTTAATGCCGGTAAAACTGCCCGAATCCTGTAAGTGTGCTCTATATATTTCATTATTATCATTTAGGAGAGTGAACAGGGAAAAAGAAAGCAGAAAGGTAAAGATAAATGTAAGCAGTATAAGTAGTATTTTTGAACGATTGAGGAATTTTCTGAAGAATCCGGAATCATCTTTATTGCCGCCAAATGTCATACCCGCACCGGCAAAAATTGCGTTGGTTACTTCGGCGGGAGGCAAATAGCTCATTGCATTTTCTTTAAGTTTTTTGTCAATAACTATATAGCGACGGAAGTCGTTTCTAAGTTCTTCGTCGAAACTCATCGAGGCAAACAGCTTGTTCTCTGCTGCGGCAGGCAGGCTGCCATTTATGTATTCTGCAAATATTTCGTTTTTTTCCATCCGTTTTTATCCCCTAATTGTCAATAAAATAAGGTTTTAGGATTTTATTTAGCTGCTCCATTGCCCTGGAAAAGCGTTTCCTGACGGTAACATCATTTTCGCCGCAAATTGAAGCAATTTCATGTATTTTAAAGCCGCCGAACCAATAAAGGAGCAAAGTGTCTTTATAAATATCCTTCAGGCTGTGAATACCTATTTTTATCATCCTGAATACTTCGTCTTTCTCCATGTCGGTTCGGAAATCTGATATATCGGCAAATTCCTCGATATCGATTGTTTCTTCGGAAAAAAGGCGAATTGGAGACTGCTTTTGCCTGTACCTGTTTATGCTCTGGTTGCGGGCAATCGTAAATACGAACGGCAGAATCCTGTCGATTGTTTTGCCGCCTCTTACACAGTTGAAGAAACTAATCCACGTTTCCTGCATCAGCTCTTTTGCTTCATCGGAAGATGATGACCTATAAAGGCAGTAACCGTAAACCTGCGATGAGTATTTCATGTATATAACGTTGAAGGCGTCGTTTGCAGCCCTACCGTCTTCTTTAAGCAGGGTTACGAGTTCCAGGTCGCTATAATTACTATAATCTTTCAAAATCTTTCAAATTTGCACATTCTTTTTATGATATAACAATCGAAAACCAAAAGTGTGACAAATTACCTAAATTTTTTTTTGAAAATGATATTTGCTTAATACTAAAGGCGCGCAAAATAAGAATTCCCTCCCCAAATAAATTTTGAAAGGGAATTAAGTTTATACGCAAGTATAATACTATATCAGAGTAAAGAATTTGAGGATGAACTTTACAATCAACAATAAAAACGATATTATGATTTTCCACATCTTAAAACTCTTATTCTACCTTATTAAAATAAGTTTACGAACGTGTGAAAAACCGTTTATTGTTACTCTTGCATAATACGTTCCAGAGGGCAACTTTTTGCCTGAATTGTCTGTACCGTCCCATTTTACGGCATAATTTCCATGCTGGGGTTTACCTGTATAAACAGTTTTAAGCATTTGGGAATTGCTACCGTAAACAGATACATCCACCATAGTAAAGGCATTTTCTGTCGAAACAGGAAAGCTTATAATTGTCGACTCGGTAAATGGATTGGGTGACGATGCAATGTCGATATGCGCAGCCTGGTAATCATTTTGTTCTTCTGCACCGACTGGCAAAATAACGGGTAGGCTTCCCCCCGCCCTATGGCTGCCATTTTTGCCCGCAAGGTAAAGATTCACAAATTCAGGCCTTGATGTATTTTCGGCTTCTAATACTGTTTGCCCCCATTCTTCATCGGTGTACCGCTTGAAATTGGTGCTTATATTCTCATGATAACTCATTACCGGGCCTGCATAAGCAGTCATTTCACCCTGGGAATTCTCGGTAATAAATACACCGAGGTTTATTTTACCGGTTCCAACGTGGAGCACCCAGCCCACCAAATTGCCGTATTTATCTGTGGGAGCGGTATGAATATCGGCAACCAGGTAGTCTTTTTTCTCTGCATCGTCATCTTCGTGATAGAACATATCGGAATACCATCCTTCGTGGTCGTACTCACCACAGCCGACAATCTGATAGGAATATACAGACCTGAGGAATAGCATTTCCTCATCTGTCAAATCCTGTCCGTTTAATTCCTTTTCGGCAATAACCTGCAAATTGCCTGTATGCCCGGCGAGCCTGCTAAAATAATCCATTATGCGTTTTTTCATGTATTTAACGTAGTTGTCATTATCATCAATCAGGCCGGGAAGTTTTTCTAACGCAAAATCCGCCATATTTTTTATTGCTTCATAGAATTTTGGAATCGGCTCCAGATAAGCATCTGGATTGGCACATTCATTAGCTCCGGAATAAGACTGCTTGGCATAGAGCAAGTTGTCGTGCCTCAATTGTGCCCACGATGCAAGCTGGGTATTCATTTTTTCCTGCCACCAAGCTGCTGTCTGCATAAATTTAGGTAGTTTTGCGCGTTCGGCATCGTCTGGCGGATTAAGCGTCCTGATTGCATTAAGCCATGAATTGTAATAAGACTGCATCCAGAAATCGCTGTCGTACGAATCGACAAGGTATCTGAGTGCGCTCAGGTTAAGAGAGTATTTATATTCTGCCAGTTCTTTTTTGAGGAATTCCGAGGCTGCGTTGTTGCCGAGTGCAAACAGAATATCGAGAGTGGAAGGCAGCATCCTCATTTCTTCGATTTTATCCCATACAACACTTCCCGTTATGTATGAATCGATTATAAACCTTTGGCCAAAAAGCATGAAAGCAGAGGCAGGCTGTATTTTCTCCGGATCCATAGGGCATTTCCATAACACCTGCGAAAGTATTTTCTGGTCGGCGTAAGTCTTGCCGGCAAGCTTTTCCTGGAATACTTTTATATTATTCGTATCAATTAAATCCGTTAATTTGTATGATAATTCCTTCTGCAGTTCAGTCAGGTGCTCAAGTTTTACGTTATCTGATTCGCCGACGAGCAATTTAATCAAATTATCGATTTTGTTGATTTCGCCGCTCATCCCGGTATTTTCTACAGCCTCGAGTATTAGGTACGACAAAATAACCTGGCGGCGTACATCTTCCATGGATATTGGATTCGACCCTGCCGGCTTTGGTGGTATCAGGTAAAGTTCAGTCCTGCCCAGCCAGATCATACATTTGAAATAAGTTCCCAATTCTGCCGATTCGGTATAATGGCCGCGCACTGTAAACTGGCTGAAGTCGAATGGACGTACCGTTGACGAAAACAAAGGATATTCAGCATAAACTTTCTTGTCAATCAAATCTAACAATTTATCAATTTCTGGTTCATTTTCTTTGAAAAACGGCTGTGTTGCACCCCTGCTCAGCAAAGTGGAAGCAATGCTCAAGTAAACGTCATAATCGTGTACAGCCTGCATAATCTCAGGATAAGCCGCATATTTCTGGCTGATTTTAGTAGTATAAGCATTCATAGCATCCAGTACGCTGTCCAACCGGGGGATTATGATATTTCTCTCCAAATCTTTCAATATGGCGTCATAGGACATATGCACAGCATGCAACAGAGCATCTGTTGAGATGAATACAGGCAGGTCCTTCTGGTAAACGTCTTTGTATGCCGACCAAAAGTCGGTATATGAAAGCCTTTCCGTAACCATGAAATTATGCCTGCCGAGCAGTTCCTTTTCATAATCGGTTAATTGAAGTTTAAGTTCGGTATCGTCCATAAAGCAAATACCGGAATAGGATTTACCGGCTTCGTACCTGTATAGGCCCACAGGGTATTTTTTTGTGAGGGCGCTATAATCCATGTTTTTGTTTTCCTGAAGGAATGTTTTGTAATTATCGATATTGATACCCTGCGGCAAAATAGCGGTTGTATTAAAAAATAAGACTGCCAAGATTAAAATGTACTGCATGCACTTCATTTTTACCTCAATATTAATTTAATTAACTTATTAATCGTATTATAAACACATTAATTGCATTTTCGTTTCATAATAAATGTATGTAAATCAGATATTGAGAATATAATTAACCTGAAAACAGATGTTAAATGAAAAATGGCCATTGAATAAGGCATTTTTCCTTTTAATTAACAATTTAAAGTTTGCGCATTACAAACCGACTATTTAATTTTGTAAGTCTGTAATATTTGAAAATTTATTGAAAATTACTTATTAAATTACTGGTTATTTTACCACTTAATATTTGGGAGTCATTATGGCTAAATCAAAGAAAGACGAAAAGAAAAAAACTGCCGAGAAGTACGTTTACTACTTTGGCGGCGGCAAAGCAGACGGCAGCGCGGACATGAAGAACCTTCTCGGCGGCAAGGGCGCTAACCTTGCCGAAATGGTAAACCTGAAATTGCCCGTTCCCGGCGGTTTCACCATTACTACCGAAGTGTGCACTTATTACTACGAGAATAAGGAAACCTATCCCAAATCGCTCAAAAAAGAAGTCGAAGAAAACATGAAAAAGCTCGAAAAAGAGATGGGCATGAAATTCGGCGACCCCAACAATCCTTTGCTTGTATCTGTTCGCTCCGGTGCACGCGCCTCGATGCCCGGCATGATGGATACTGTTCTCAACCTGGGCCTGAACGACGTTACCGTCGAAGGGCTTATTAAAAAATCCGGCAACGCCCGTTTTGCCTACGATGCATACCGCAGGTTTGTTTCTATGTACGGCGATGTTGTGCTCGACCTGAAACCCCAGGGCAAGGACGACATAGATCCGTTCGAAGAAATTCTGGAAAAGAAGAAAAAAGAGAAAAAAGTAAAGCTCGATATCGAGTTGACAGCAGAAGACCTGAAGGACCTCGTCAAAAGGTTTAAAGCAAAAATTAAAGAAATTAAGAAAATCGATTTCCCCGAAGACCCCATGGAACAGCTTTGGGGCGCAATTGGCGCAGTATTCGGCTCGTGGATGAACAACAGGGCTATAATATACCGGAAATTGCACGGCATTCCCGAATGGTGGGGCACAGCCGTCAATGTTCAGGCCATGGTATTCGGCAATATGGGCGAAGACTCCGGCACCGGTGTTGCTTTCACACGCGATGCTGCTACAGGCGAGAATTATTTCTACGGCGAATTCCTGATGAACGCCCAGGGCGAAGATGTTGTGGCCGGTATCCGCACACCTCTGCCCATTATTCAACTCAAAGACAAAGATACCAAATCATACAACGAACTGCTCAAAATTCGCGATATACTCGAAAAACATTATCGCGACATGCTCGATATAGAGTTCACCATTCAGGATAAAAAACTTTATATGCTACAGTGCCGCGTTGGCAAGCGCACAGCTATGGCTGCCATGAAAATTGCAGTCGATATGGTGAAGGAAAAACTCATTAAACCAGAAGAAGCTCTGATGAGAATCGATCCTGACCAGTTGAACCAGCTTTTGCGCCCGATATTCAATCTCGATGAAAAGAAGAAAGCGCTTACAGCGGGCAAACTGCTTGCCAAGGGCTTGAACGCCGGTCCAGGCGCTGCCACAGGCAAAGTGGTATTCAATGCCGAAGACGCCGAAGAATGGGCAAAGAAAGGCAATAAAGTTATCTTAGTTAGGATTGAAACTTCACCCGAAGACATTGGCGGTATGAATGCTGCCGAAGGTATCCTGACTGCACGCGGCGGCATGACATCGCATGCAGCTCTCGTTGCACGACAGATGGGCAAAGTTTGCGTTGCAGGCTGCGGTGCACTGCTGATTGACTACAAAGCCCGCACAATGAAAATTGAAGGCAAAAATGCAGTCATTAAAGAAGGCGATTTCATCTCTATCGACGGTTCTACCGGCGAAGTTATCGAAGGCAGCCTTGCTACCAAACCCAGCGAAGTGGTGGAAGTATTGATTAACAAAACCCTGAAACCACAAGATGCTCCTATTTACCAAATTTACAACCAGATAATGACCTGGGCAGACAAAGTACGTACACTTAAAGTACGTACTAACGCAGACCAGCCGGACCAGAGCGCTAACGCAATCGCTTTCGGCGCCGAGGGCATTGGCCTGTGCCGCACCGAGCATATGTTCTTTGGCGAAGGTAAAATTGGCCCCATGCGCGAGATGATTTTGGCAGATACTGTCGAGAACAGGAAGAAAGCCCTTGCCAAGATATTGCCTTTCCAAAGGAAAGACTTCGAAGGCATCTTCAAAGTTATGGACGGCAGGCCTGTTACCATCAGGACTATAGATCCTCCGCTGCATGAATTCCTGCCCCACGAAGAGCCTGAACAGAAAGAACTGGCAAAACAAATGAAAATTTCTTTCGAAAAAGTGAAAGAAAGAGTTGCCATGCTGCATGAATTTAATCCCATGCTCGGCTTCCGCGGATGCCGCTTAGGCCTTATCTATCCCGAAATCACCGAGATGCAGGCACGCGCTATCTTCGAAGCAGCAGCAAACGTAAAGAAAGCCGGACAGGAAGTGCTTCCCGAAGTCATGATTCCGCTGGTAGGGCATGTTAAGGAGCTGAAGAACCAGGAAGAAATCGTACGCCGCGTGGCAGAGGAAGTAATCAAAGAAAAAGGCGTGAAGTTTAAATATTTAATCGGCACAATGATCGAGATTCCCCGCGGTGCAATTACAGCCCACGAAATCGCCGGCGTTGCAGAGTTCTTCTCATTCGGCACAAACGACCTGACACAGACCACTCTCGGCGTCAGCCGCGATGATGCTGGCCGCTTCCTGCCAAAATACGTAGAACATGAAATTTACAATGTGGATCCATTCGTCTCCATCGACCGCGACGGCGTCGGCTTCCTGATGAAACATGCCGTTGCAGGCGGCAGGAGCACTCGCCCCGACATCAAGCTCGGTATTTGCGGCGAACACGGTGGCGATCCGGCATCGGTAGAATTCTGCCATGAACTGGGCCTGGCCTATGTTTCCTGCTCGCCCTTCAGGGTTCCGATAGCGAGGCTGGCAGCAGCCCGCGCCGCATTGAAAGATGCCAAGGCTGCCCCCGCCAAAAAGGAAAAGAAAGCCGAAAAGCCAGCCAAAGCCGGAAAGAAGGTTGAAAAGACCGATAAAAAAGCTGCCAAAAAGGAAAAAAAAAGCACAAAAAAGAAGTAAAGAAGGCTAAAAAAGCCGGAAAGAAAAAATAATTGTGTATAATCCAATGCTAACCTTCCGAGGGTTCCAAACCTTCGGAAGGTTAATTTTATATAATATATAGCATTGCCTGAATTACTGATACATTATCTCTCTTGCACACCTCTTTGCCGCCAAAGTTAGTTTAGCTGACCAATTACTCTTTTGAGTAATTGAAGTGTTTCCTGTGAGTTCATTAATATGCTGATAGCCAATTTTTTATTATATTTACACATTATTAATATTAACTAATATTTCGAGGTTTTCCAATGCCGGCAATAACTATCCAAAGCCTTGAGCTGACACAAAAGCAAAAGGAATCTGTCGCAGAAAAATTTACTTCAATTTTATCAGAAGTGACGAACGTACCCAAAGAAAGAATATTCGTTTTCTTTGACGGCTACACACTCGACAACGCGGCCGTCAACGGCACCTTGTTCTCCGACGCCCCGCCAAAGACAGCGCGCGGCAAGTTCAACCAAAGCGAATGGGAGAAAGACTAATGGATGTAAATACTGCGATTGTAAGGGCGCTGGAAATAATTGGCGTAGATACGGTTTTCGGCGGCTCGGGGCAGGTGAACGGCAGTATGATGCTGGCTCTCCGCGATTCAGAAAAAATAAGGACGATTGCAGTACGCAACGAACAGGCTGCATCGTTCATGGCCTGCGGCTATGCAATGTTTTCCGATAAGCTGGGGGTATGCTTTTCCACGGGCGGCCCCGGTGAATTCAACCTGTTTTCTGGCCTGGCCGTTGCCTATTCCGATTCTCTGCCGGTGCTGGCAATTTCCGGTTATGTTTCGCAGGTTATCGAAGGCAAAGGCGCGCTCAATGAATCCTCAGGCAAAAACAGGACTCCCGATTCCCGGGCAATGTTCGGCGCAACCACAAAGAAATCTTTTATCATATCGCGAGCCGAATATGCCTGCGATATTATCGAGGAAGCCATCAATCTGGCTTTCGAAGGAAGGCCGGGGCCGGTTCATATTCATGTGCCCAAGGATATAACTACAGCCGAAGTACCGAATTACAGGGAAATTATGCTCAGGATAGAGCCCATTCTGCCCGATCCCCTGATTATAATGAATGCAGCAGATGCCGTAAGCAAAGCCCTAAGCAGGAATGCTAAATTAGGCCTGCTGGTTGGCTACGGCACTTTCAGAAGCAAAGCAGGGCAGGCAGCGCTCGAATTTGCAGAGAAATATAATATCCCGTTCATGACTACAATGGACGGCAAGGGTATAATGCCCGAAAACCACCCGCTGTCGCTGGGTGTTTACGGCACATCGGGCGACCCCGGCGCACTCGAATACTTCGAGCAGGCAGAAATGATAATAGCGATGGGTAATTCATTCGCCCAAAATGCAACTTTTAATTATAAAAACCTCTATGGCGATAAAACACTAATTCATATAAATATCGACAAGAATGAACTTGGAAAAGTCTATAAGCCTGATTATGCAATCCACAGCGATATAAAGCCTGCGATTAAAATGCTCGCAGAGAGGCTTGCCGAAAATCAGCCTGCAGCGCTGAATCATGATTATAAAATCGATAAATACTATGACAAGGTATTGGAGAATTCAGGCGATAAAATGCATCCGGGCATACTTTCGCAGATAATATCGCGGAGCCTGCCTCCCGGCAGTATACTGCTTGGCGATGCCGGCTCGGGGATGCTGTGGCTGAACTGCTATACACAGCTTGCCGGCGGGCAGAATTTCCAGAATCCCGGCAGTTTCGGCCCCATGGCAAGCCATGTAAACGGAGCAATAGGCATTAAATGCGCCAACCCTTCTAAAACCGTCGTTTGTGTGCCCGGCGACGGAGCCTACCTGATGGGAGGCTGGGAGCTGCTTACCTGCGTCGAAAACAACATACCCGTCATTTGGATTATTCTTAACAACGGAGAATATAATATCGTCAAGAAATTTCTGATGAATATTTACGGCGATTACGCTTTCATGAAATTTACCAATCCGGACTTCGTCAAATTCGCCGAAGCCTGCGGAGCTGCAGGATTCAGGGCCGAAACACCCGAAGAATTCGAAGCGGCTTACTCACAGGCACTGGCATTGAACAAGCCCGTGTTAATAGATGCCGTTATCGACCCCGATTTATATCCTCCGTTCAGCCTGGGAAAGGTCTGAGTTTGTTTGAAGACTATTTTCATTCATATTCCCAAAACAGGCGGTACTACCCTGAAAGAAATCTTCAAAAAGGATTACCATCCCGATGATATTTACGAAGATCTCTCGGATTTCGGCACACCCGATATCAGCCGTATTAAACAGAAAGTTATATTCGGGCATATTTGCTATCATGAAAGCTATTCCGGCAATAATCTTATCACAGTATTAAGGAATCCCATCAACAGGATAATTTCGCATTACGGCCACGTACTGGGCAACGACCATCCCTCGAAACCTTTTGCCGAAAAAGGGTTGGCAGATTATGCCGGTAATCCACACCATAAGCAACTGGATAACGGAATGATCAGGCAAATTACTAATACTATGCATCTGCCGTTCGGCTCGATAGGCAGCAGCCACCTTGCCGATGCATTAAGTGCACTCGGGGAATTTACAGCAGTTGGCATCCTCGAAAATTTTGATGAATTCATTGACAGGCTGTTTGCCAAAGGCATTATTAAGCAAAGGGAGTATGAATCCATGAATATTGGGAGAATTAATCCGGAAGATGTATTAACAAGTGAATCGATGGATGCAATAATCAGTAATAACAATTATGATATTAAATTGTACAATTTTATGATGAAAAATAAATAAACTATGAATGTCAATACTTTGCTTTTAACTGTACTGATGGCCCTTGTGACAGTCGGCGCGCAACTTTTAATGAAGAAAGGCCTTTCAGGTATCGAACCCGAAATCAATGATTTCGCCAGCCTGCTTAAGTTTGTGCTAAACGCGCTTGGCAATTTATATATATTAACGTCGATGTTATTGCAGGCTCTGGGATTTGTTTTGTGGATGTAGCTGGTCTCTAATGCTAAACTCGCATTGATAACTACTGTTTCCGGAGCAATATTTTATATTTTAATTTCTGTGGGTTCATATTTCCTCTTCGGCGAAAATCTTGAAATCAACCAATGGATTGGGATTTTGCTTGTCACAGCCGGAATTTTCCTGATTTTAATTAAATTTTAGTAATTAATTAAAAAAAATTAACCGGTATCTACGTATTTCTACGTAGCAAAATACCACAAATGCGGTATTTTTTCCGGCTTTTTATAATCATATTTTTGAACCGTTCTATTAAAAAGCTTTTTTGTCATTTGATACTATCCCAGAGTTAGAAGAGGGGGTCACATCAATGGTTGATCAGAGCCCGCCCCCTCCTTTTGTTTTTTACCTGATCTGATAGTAATCATGTATTTAATGGCAATTGCTATTATTGCAGCAGATAGAGCCATTGATAATATCAAATAAATAAGGGGAATCTGCTCCGGGGCTTTGTCAATCGATTCGAGTTCGGGGCTGTAGAAAACTAATACGGAGATAAAATTGTTTATAAAATGTATAACAATCGGAACAATTATATTTTTGGTCAGGTAAGCAGACAAGCCAAGGTAGAGGCCTATCATAAGCAGGGGCAGCAGGCTGATGGGATTTAAATGCGTGATAGCAAAAACCACTGAAGCTATCAGAATTGCGTTTCGCGGCTTGAGCTTTTGCAGCAGGCAGCCCTGGAAATAGCCCCTGAATAGCAATTCTTCGCTGATGGCAGGAACAATTGCCGCTACGAATACTGCAGGGATAATCCCGTAGGGGCCACTGTAACGGAATATATTGCTGTAAGCATCTGTTATAAAGTCTTTGATGTTTGTATAATAAGGCTCGAAGTATGGAGCAATATAAACATCCTGCAAATATGAATAACTTGTATAGAAGATAATTAGCGGCAAATACCCCAGTATTGCAATTGCAGATATTTTAAGGTTAACTCCCAGGCCTATATTAAGCAGACGGCCGAACCCTGCAGGTGTTATGCCGATTGCAATAACGGCAGGCACCAGCATAAGCAGGATTTGAATTATAGAGCTTTGCAGCCCGGCCTGCAAGCCGGGAAATATATAGCTTAAAAAACCCTCGAGAAAAATTCCGCCAACAAAATACAAAGTAATTATTAGCAGAGTTCCCAATACTCCGAAAAGCAAATAATTGAATTTATCTTCAAACAATTCCTTTCTGCCTGTTTCTGTCTCCATAAGATTTTAAAGTCGTAAAAATTTACAAAATTAGTAAAAACTGATTTTTAAAGATAGGGGGAAATTAACTACCCTAAAAAACTAGAAAGATTTGAAATTAAGCATATATGCAAAACCTTAATATACGCTATTAAAAATCCTAACTGAAACCAAGCCCTTTAAACTGCTCCAGCGAATCAGGATTAGCAAGTGCTTCGCGATTGGACACTTCTTCGCCGTTAATTATTTTAGTTACCGCAATTTCAACTTTTTTGCCGTTAAGAGTGACAGGCACTTCTTCTACTTGTAAAATGAAACCGGGAACATGGCGGGGCGATAAATCCTCCCGTATCCTCTGCTTTATCTTCTGTATTAAATCCTCGTCGAGCAGCCTGCCTTCGCTAAGCACAACGAACAGGGCTATAGCAGCATCTCCGCCGGAATATTTACTTGCAAGTATGCTGTCTGTTATTTCAGGCAGCGACTCCACCGAGCGGTATATTTCGGCTGTGCCTATCCTGACCCCGCCCGGATTAAGCGTCGCATCCGACCTGCCGTAAACTATCACGCCGCCTCTTTCGGTAATCTCGATATAATCCCCGTGGCGCCAGACGCCGGGGAAATGGCCGAAATAGGCTTTGTTATACAATTCGTTGCCGTCGTCGTTCAGGAACGATACCGGCATGGAAGGGAACAATTCCGTACATACAAGTTCTCCTTTTTGACCTGTTGCCGGCCTGCCGTTTTCGTCGAATGATTCCACTTTCATTCCCAGGCCACGGCATTGTATTTCTTCCGAATAAACCGGCAAAAACGGACAACCGAGCATGAAACAGGAGATTATATCGGTCCCACCCGAAATGGATGACAGCTGCAAATCCTTTTTCACATTTTCGTAAACCCACCTGAAGTTTGTATCTGTCAGGGGCGAGCCGGTAGAAAGCACAGTTTTCAAGGTTTTAAGGCTGAATTTTTCTTTTGGGATAAGGCCTGCCTTCTCAGTTGAACTGAGGAACTTGGGGCTCGTGCCAAAAACATTTATTCCAATGTCGTCAACAGATTTCCAGAGTGTTTCCGGACTTGGATAAAACGGGCTGCCGTCATAGAGCACCACAGTGGCCCCTATAAAAAGCGAGCTGATAAGCCAGTTCCACATCATCCAGCCTGTCGTTGTAAAATAGAATATCGTATCCCCTTTTTTAAGATTCGTGTGCAGCGCCAGCTCCTTGTAGTGCTGAAGCAGGGTGCCGCCGGCCCCGTGCACAATACACTTGGGCTTGCCGGTCGTACCAGATGAATACATAATATAAAGAGGATGACTAAAAGGCAGCCTGGTAAATTCGATGTCACCGGCTTTTATGCTGAAAATATCCTCCATTTTCAGTATTTTAATTTTTTGTTCATACAATGGAGTTAAATCTTCGCCAGTTTTAGTTACGATAATAATAGCTTCCAGGCCGGGCAGTTCTTCGGCTAACCTGCTGATAGTCCCGATGAGCGGTATTCTTTTACCGTTATAAATATAGCCGTCAGCAGTAATCAGAACTTTCGGCGCAATCTGCATGAACCTGTCCAGGACGCCCTTGTATCCGAAATCGGTTGAAGTGGACGACCAGGCTGCACCCAGTGAAGAAGCAGCAAGCATACCTATAACGGCTTCGGATATATTCGGGATAAAAGCGGCAATATTGTCGCCTTGTCCAACTCCGAGCTCCCTGAAAGCAGCCTGCAGCGAGGCAGTTTTCCTGCAAAGTTCATCGTAGGAAATCTTTTGCATCCACCCCGATTCATTATGCTCAATTATGGCAATTTCATTACCCCTGTTCCTAAGCAGGTTTTCGGCGAAATTCATTTTTATGCCTGGGAACCAATCAGCGCCGGGTGCAACTATTCCGGGCGGATTATTCCTTTGCAGGACATTATCCCTATTCCCCTCGAAAATGATACCTGAATATTCCAGCAGAGAATCCCAGAATTCCTCCGGTTTCGAAACCGACCATTGGTAGGTATCGTCATAACCATTCAAAGTCAGGTTGAATTTTTTGTTTACAAAAGCGATAAAGCCGGTAATGTTCGAATTTTGTATCAGCTCAGCGGAGGGAACCCATAGGGGCTGCGGCAAATCAGTATTCATTACATGAAATCCCTTTGTAAATGGCAAGCAGCCATGCTGTTTCGGAATCGCCCATTTCCAGGAAGTGCTTTGCGGCTACTTCAAGGAAATATGATTTTTTAAAATGATTCTTGGATAAATATATCGCAGAGCCAATAATTTCAGCTTTATTATTGCTCATCAGGTAATTTCCAAAAGCAAGCTCACCAGAATCAAGTACCTCATAAGAATTTACAGTGTCGATAACCGACTGCCGGTCTGGGATAGATTCCGAAAATGCAAACCTTGCGAGATTATTAGCCGTGAACACGTGAGATAGTTTCATGAACTGAGGAAGGCCGTCGAATCCTATACCTTTACGGCTGCCGGGCTTGGGAACCCTGAAAAGCGAATGGCCGAATGCACGGGTATATATATCTTCGCCGTTTCGCGCCACGTGGTCCACAAGCTTTGTCGAAATTTTGTTTTCCACCCACACAGCTTCGGAAATATGAAACATTACCACTTCGCAAACAGCCAGGTTTGCCGAGCCGGGGCCTTCGCCATAGCTTTTCATATCCAGGAGCCTGCATTCCATATGGAACGGTGATTCTGCTACCCTCTTAGGTTTAACAATTTTCGAATCTACAGCCGTAAAGCCGGCCTTGAGGAATTCGTCAACATCGGGCCCGTATTCGCACGAAGC
>DAINRZ010000014.1:0-16914 GCA_036741575.1 Kapaibacterium sp. (SeqCode) | reverse complement strand
TTGCAGCGCCGGCTGTAACGAAATTAGGATATTGGCTGAACCTGTATTCCAGCCCGTCTTGCTTAATGCCCTTCCACTCCTGATAAAAGGACTCTTGCCTTAGATCGGCTCCAATGTATAAGTTATCTGAAATAAACGGCAGGTTTTTAAATACAGTAATGCCCATATTATTAAACATAGTATTCTTCACTTGATTTACCCCCGGATGGCCGTCGTCAGGTTGTTCCCCAAAACCCTTGAATTCAACATCCAGCCCAATTTTACTTCCTGAGCTTTCAATACTTTTCATGTATATTGGTTCGATGCTTTTAATATTATTAGCCAGAATACTATTGCCGTATTGCAGCTTATTACCCGGTATCTGTACCCTTTCAAAAGCGGATTCGATGTCTCTGTTTTCATTTGTAACGATGGTATTCTCATTCAGAGGATTTGAAGTGTTATTTTCAGTTTCTTTTTTATCGTTACTTTGAACTATTATATTGCTATTTAGGTTATTATTCAAAATGTTACGTGGTGAATTTGCAGCATTCCGGTAAACCTGTGGGGCTACTTCTCTGCTGGTAATTACAGGGGTATTTGCCGATTTAGAAATCCTTTCCAATTCGGTATTTTTCTCAATCACAAGGTGCCTTAGGCTGTCATTTGCTGCCAGAGAATTGGAATAATTCATTTCCAACAGGTTAATATCAGGCTTAATTACAGAAAGATAAACAATGACTGCAGCAGCGCCTGTTAACAATGTACTGAATATTATATGAGAAAATTTAGCAATGACAGAGCTTTTGACAACTGATACGGCAGTAGTATGAGCGCCCGAAGCTGTGCTTATGCCTGAGGGGCCGACATTTGAAGGCACAGGCAGCCCCAGGCTGGCAAACAGCCTTGCAGTTGAGCGTGCAGGCGGTTTGAGGCCTGCGGCATCTTTATGAAACGCTGATTCCAGGGCCATTGTCTGTCTGAGTTCCGAGCGGAGTTCGTCGTTTGTTGCCATGGCAAGGAAAAACTCCTGCTCTCTGGCGCTCTCCAGCTTTCCTTCCACAAAATCGTAAATTAAATTTTCATATTCCATTGCAGCACCTTGATATTATTTAGCCAAATCTTTTAAATATGGCATTAGTATTGTCTTAATTTTTTGTTTTGCCCTATGCACCCTCGAGCGGGCATTCGATTCGGAAGTATTGCATATTTCCGCTATTTCGTTATAATTCATGCCGTTGTAAACCCTTAGTATCAGGGGTTCTTTATATTCTATTTCCAGCAGGTCCATCGACATAGTGACAAGCTCCATCAGTTCGGTTTCCTCATAATCGTTGCTTTTACTGTAATTATTAAGGTTAACATCGTCAATGGAAAGGGTAGCCTTCTTGTCCCTTTTGTAATTAAGGCAGAGATTCCTGGCTATTGTGATTAGGTAACCGATGATTGTGCCGTTATTTGGCGTAGCCCTGACATTCTGATAAAATTTATAGAATGTTTCCTGGAATAAATCTTCTGCCTGCTCCTGGTCGTTTACCACCCTGCGTATGTATGCGAAAACCCTCGAAGAATAGCGCTCGTAAAGCTCTGTGAAAGCATTTCCGGATACTGTAGCAGAACCGTCTTTCATCAGAAAGACTAATTCTTCATCTGTTTTATTTGAGTAGTCATTAGCCATATGCAATTTTAAATTGTAATTTTACATAAGGCATATACACATTTTTTTTTTTAATGTTGCAATTTATTTGTAAATGAAGACGCGCTTTGCTGTTTTAAAGTTATTCACTGAAAGTACCAAATAATAAACACCCGTAGAAATATCTCCTGTTTCCCAGTATATAGAATTCCTTCCACCTCTAAGTTCGGAGTCAATCAAGTTCGTAACTTTATTTCCGGTTAAATCAAAGACATCCAAAGATACACCGGCAGCACAAGGCAAATCGATGGCAATTTCTGCAACGTAGCTAACAGGGTTAGGGTTTACTTCCAATTCTATACTTTGATTATCGTTATCATCTGCCGCAATTGTAACTGCGCCAGTCTTAAATGCCCATACTGATGATAAAGCTGCTTCATCCTTTCCAAAAGGTATTGCTTTGACTCTCCAGTAATATTGAGTGTTAGGTTCAAGAAGCATAGCTTTATATGAATTGCCGGTAAGCTCACTGCTCTCGATAATATTAGACATATCGCCATGGCCTGAAATTTGAATTTCGTAACTCTTTGTATTGCCTGATAAAGTCCATACCAGATTTGGGTTCGCGACTTCCAGTTCAGAGTGGTTTGCAGGATATACCAACATCGGTGCGGCTGCCCTGCCTGTCGAAAATACATCCCCATCAGGTGTAACAATATACTTACGGTTAATCTCAATGTTATTAATTACAACAGACATATTCTTGCCGAACCTTATTAATACACTGTCGATTTTGGTTATGTTTCCAAGCCCGAAATTCAATTCATTTGTTGATTGCGAAGCCCTTGCCGTAAGTTTAGTTCCTGGCAACTGCCTGTAAAAAGCCAGGCCCCCTGCATAAACCGTAACGCTTGAACCCAGTGCATCGGCATTAATATTTGCATTAGGATTGCCTCTTAACCTGAATGAGATCCAATTGCCTTTCACCTGCAAATCATTCCTGAACAATTTCAGATACTCGTTGCTGCTTGCAACTATCAGGTCCATGTCGCCGTCGTTATCATAATCCAGCGTTACGGGCGACCACGCTCCGTGCACAAGGCAGCCGAATTCCCAGGTTTTATCGAGCAGCCTGAAATCGCTCCCCGGCCCGGAATTGATATACAGCCTCGAAAGCCTGTCCTGCTCTTTTCCCTTCTGTTCATATGAATACTGGCAGTGGAACAGGTCTGAATAGGAATCGAGGTTAAAATCGGCCCACACTATGCCGGCATTCATTTCGAAAAACTTCAATCCCATTTCCTGGTGCACTTCACCAAACTTATAATCAGGCGGGCCCTGGTTCCTGAATATCAGCGAGGGATTGGAAGATAATCCACGCTCATCAGGGTGGCCGAGGTTTCCAACTGCCAGGTCAGTAAATCCGTCGTTGTTGAAATCGCACCAATCCGAACCCATGCCATGGCCAAAGTAGTTAGGGCTGTTTGTAGGAACTCCCTGAACGCCTGTTATCTTGCTTACATCCTGGAAGGTACCGTCTCCCATATTCTTATAAAGTTTGTCGGGCGCAAGCCTGTATGTAGCCACGAATACATCTGGCAGCATATCGTTGTTATAATCGCAAATACTGGCCCCCCAGCAATCAAAATACGGCGAGGGCTCCCCCTGGCCGATTTTCGATTTAATAGTAACATTGTCGAACCTGCCGTTGCCCCTGTTCCTGAAAAGCTGGTCGGGGAAATACTGCTCGGCCGAGCCTACCGTTTTCCTGCCATAAGCTATAAAAATGTCCAAAAGGCCGTCGGCATCAAAATCGAGCCACATTGGGCTTACGGTAGGGTATTCCAGGGTAACATCGCCATATTCATCGGGCGTATATGTTCCGTCTCCTCTGCCGGTATAAATCTGGTCATAAACTTTATCGCTGGGCATACCTCCGTTGTTGGCAAAGAAATCCATCTTGCCGTCGTTATTATAATCGGCCCAGACAGTGCTTCCTGCAATTACATTGGACTGAGAAACATTTTTAAAAGTTCCGTCGCCGTTGTTCTGATAGAATATATTGCCGATTGCAACATCGTCTAAACCGTCGTAGTTCCAGTCGGCCACACTTACTAGGGCATTCTTTAGTGGATTGCCCGAACCGTCTGTAAGTCCGGCAGCTTTGGTAACATCATACATTCCAGGGAATGGAGGTGAAGCCGAGCCATCGGCAAGAGGAAAATCATATTCTACCTCGAGCCTTACCATAAAGTCTCCGGCTGCCTTGTAAAAAATTGTTCCCCTTATATTGCTGAATTTGGGATTAGGAGTCAGCGCATCGCACAGATATGAGGTCAGGGGCGAGCTTGCTTCGTCGCTGTCGAAAGTAAAATAAGGGCCGGCGCTCGGAATTACATGCTGAACCACTATACGGTCGAACCCATCGAAATGCAGCCCCAGATTGGAAACATCGATAACCATCCAGCCGGGCGTGCCTGAGTAGTTGAATTCGACGGCAGGGCAGCGCTGACCGTATTTCCAGACAAACCTGGTTGGCGGTATGCCTCCGTCTGTCGGGTCCTGCAATATTTGTATCGAATCCTTTTTTGGTGCAGAGCCTGACAAATAAATATGTACAGCTTTTATTTGGCATGGGCCGGCCGGCTTAAGGCACGCGCTCTCTTCCCATGATAAATACTTTGTCCCGGAATAGAACCCGCCGGCTATATCATTGTCTGTTTTTACTATGGAAACCTGGCCGTAAGTTGTAAAAACAACAAATACAAAAAAAAGGAGGATACTGGTAGTATTTTTCATAATAAGAACCGGATTTATTTAATAATTGTAATCTTTTTTGTTTGAACTGATGTACCTGCGAGAATCCTGATAAAATACACACCTCCGCTTAGTTTATTAACATCGATAGCAATATCCTGGTTATTGTCTCCTACTTTTTTAACATTTAAGCATTCATTCCCCAGTAAATCGCTAATTACAATTGATTCTGCTCTAATATTATAACCTGAAAGAGAAATCCTCACCAAAGAATATGCGGGATTTGGGTAAATTTCAAAATCTGTTAAATCAGATTTATCGTCGATACCTGTTTCGCCCTCGGTTTTGAATTTGAATGTTTCAGACCATTCGCCCTCGCCTCCATTGTTTAATCCCCTGACATGCCAATAATACTCTGTTCCTTCGCTAAGTTTAGGGCTGAAAACCTTATATGAATTCGAAGTGATGTCTGATTTATCGAAATGCAGGTTGCTGAAATCCTGGTCTTTTGCAATTTGAATCTGATAATTAGCTGCATAAGGCAGTTCGTCCCATTTAAAATTTGGTTTCACCGAAATGTTTTCCGAATTATCGGCCGGTTCCAGGATATTAGCTTTTTCAGGTAGCGGAGTAGTTGTAAAACTATAAGGTTCGGGCCACTCGCCGTATTTTTCGCCATTGAATCCCCTTACTTTCCAAAAATATTTTGTGCCGGGTTTCAATCTTGGTTTCACTTCAAACTTTGTATCGGTTAATCCTTTTTCATTGATTGCAATAAGAATTGAATCTATAATTGGCTGCTCGTAAACCAAAATTTCATATTTCGTTACACCACAGTTTTGGCAGGGATATTCAGAAGCATTCCATCTAAAGGTGGTATAAACATCTATCCCGGCAGAGTCGTCAGCCGGAGAAACAAGCCCGGGGGCAGATGGGGCAGGTATGCCGGGAACGAACGAATAAACAGTTGACCATGCCGACTTTTTATCTTTATTCTCGGCCATAACGCGCCAAAAATACAATTTACCTTCGGTTAAGCCACCGCCTGTGAATTTAAAATCATTAACCAATTCATTAATTATCAGATTGCCGAAGCCTGCCGAATCGGAGACCTGTATTCTATAGCCCTCTGCACCACCGCATTTCGTCCATTCGAACGGCCTGTCTTTATCGAAATTGTAGGCATAATTGGCCGGGAATACCAATCCTGGAGAAGATAATCCAAGCTGCTCCTGAGTTTGCATGTAGGGTATTCTGTAATGTGCATTTGGAGAGATGCTTTTAAGGACATTTTTAAATCCATTCGGATAACTTACAATTACACTATCGATTATTTCATGGCCGCCAATGCCAAAGTGAAGTTCCAGAGTATTCTGTGTGCAGAGGGAACCCGCAGAGCTGCCCATGAGCTCTCTGTAATAGGTATCTTTCCCGCAATGAACCGAGACTTTCGAACCATAAGCTTCTGCCGGTACTTTGTCGGCGGGGCTGCCGGACAGCCTGAAGGCAACCCAATTGCCTTTACGTTCGATATCATTCCTGAAAAGCCTTCCTTCGACTATCATGTCGAGGTCGCCGTCACGGTCGTAGTCGAGGTAAACAGCAACCCAGGAGTTATTCACTATAGCCCCGAAATCCCAGGTCATATCCCTAAGCTTATAATCAGGCGGGCCTTCGTTGAGGTAAAAGTATCCGAAACCACCTGAATATTTGCCGTGCCATAGGTCGAGGTAGCCGTCCAGGTTTAGGTCGAGCCAGGCAGCACCGGCATTCCCCTCGTGGAATTTCAGGCCCATAGGGTAATGTTGTTCCGAAAATGTGTAATTATCAGAACTCCCCTTATTTTTGAATATGAGCGAGGGATTGGAATAGATACCCCTCGAATCGGTATGGGCAAGGTTGCCGACACATAAATCCTGAAAGCCGTCATTATTAAAATCTCCCCACTGGGCACCCATGCCATGCCCAAAGTATTGGGGGGCCGCCGTAGGTAGCCCCTGGACACCTGTCGAGGCAGCTACTTCAGTAAAAGTTTCATTACCATTGTTTTTATAGAGGTTATCTTTTATCAGCCTGTAATTGGCTACGAATAAATCCACCTTGCCATCGTTATTATAATCGTTTGCCGAAGCGCCGTAACAGTCGTAGTAACCTCCGTTTCCAAATGGTTCCCCAAGGTCGATACCGGCAGCTTTGCGGGTATTGCCGAAAGTTCCGTTGCCGTTATTTTTCCAAAGCTGGTCGGGGCAGAAGATTTCTCCCTGCGGCATTTCTATCCTTCGGTTTGCAATAAATAAATCCAGATAACCATCCTGGTTGTAATCGAACCAAAGAGGTGCATTCGTATTGTATGGATTGTGTATTGTATCGTTTGCAAACTTGTTGCCAAGCTCAAAATCATCAGAAGGATTTGGGTACGGTAGCTGAAAAACCTGCGAATTGGGCAGCAAAACCAAAGAATCGCCGGAATAGTTTTTGTAAATCTTATTTTTATTGAATTCCATGCGTTTATCATAATCGAAACTGCCTCCTGCTATTGCGTAAACATCCGGCCATCCGTCGTTGTCGAAATCGCCCCAGGCAGTGCCGCCGTTAGAAATTTTCAGCGGCGGGCCCTGCTTGGTAAATGTTCCGTCGCCATTATTTTTATATAAGCCGTTCGAAAACGAAATATCGTCGAGCCCGTCGGCGTTATAATCAACCACAGATGAATTTCTGTCGCCGCTTATTCCTGCAAGCGCCGATACATAAAACAGAGATGGCGGCGGCGGCGGCATGCTGGTGGAGTCCATAGGATTTGTATATTCTACAACAAACCTCACCATAAAATCCCCGGGGGCGTAATTATACAAAGTACCTACGATATTATAGAAATTGGGATTGGGAGTAAATGGATCAAGCACCCACGAAGTATCCTGCCTGCTATTGGCATCGTAGGTAAACCAGGGGCCGCCCTGCCTCATGATATGAGTAACAACAAACCTGTCGAAACCGTCAGAGCGAAGCCCTCTTTCGGCAATGTCAATTTCAAGCCAGCCGGGATTGCCGTTGTACTGGAATACAATTGGCGGTGTGAGAACATTGAAGCTCCAGATATACTGTGTAGGGTATAGATTGCCGGCTGTTGGGTATCCGCAAATCCTTATTGTATCGATTGCGGGATTATCCCCTGTCAAGTAAACCAGCAGCTTTTTGATTTTGCATGGCCCGTCTGGCCTTAATACAGTAGATTCCTCAAACAAGTTCCGCTGCTGAGTGAAAAGATTGCCCGAAGGCACCCCGTTGTCGTTTTGCACCAGAATATCTGCCGGGAAAGCTATTGCTGCCGCTAAAAGAAAAATCAAGAAAACAAATATGGCCTTACTCATAATTCATCAAAGTTTAATTTCAAAAAACAATATGGTAAAATGAAAATATATGAAAAATTCATAAAAATATGCTACACAGTTCAAACATTTTTTTTTGAAACCGATAATTAAATTAATGGCACAACTATTGAGGTTAAATACTTTAAAGGAAACACTTTTAAAAAGGATATAAAAATTGAACTTACAGAATAATGCCCGGCTGGAGCTGTTGGAAGAAAAGGTGAAAGCAAAGATTACCCTTGTTAATGATATAAGGGCTGCTTCGAAACTGCTTACTTGGGACCAGGAAACCAATATGCCTCGTGGTTCGTCTGTTATCAGGGCCGAGCAGGTCTCGACACTCGAAACGCTGGCTCACTTTCATTTGGTGTCCTACGATACTATCGACCTTGCTAATGAGATTGCCGATACGCTGGAGCCCGAAATTATCGATGATTCGGTGATTCTGAAATATTTTATTGAAGAGCACAGGAAGGCCCTGAAAACACCAAACAGTTATGTAAAAGAATTTTTTAGTATCAGGACATTAGCCCTGGACAGCTGGAAAAATGCCCGTATAGAAAACAGATACCGTTTGTTCAAACCTTACCTTGCTAGGCTGGTTGAACTGAAGATTGCCGAATCGGTAAATATGGGATACAGGAACAATCATTACCAGGGTATTATCAATTCGTACGAGCCTGATATTACAATAGATGAAATTAATAAGCTATTTGGCGAGCTAAAGTCAAAAACAATCGGGCTGATAGAGAGGTACAAGAGCAAATCGGACAGGATTGACAACACTTTTATGGTTAAAAGGTATTCCGTATCCAAACAATTGTCTTTCGCACGGTTTCTGGCCGAAAGCATGAATTTTGATTTCAACCATGGAAGGATAGATGTTTCGGCTCATCCGTTTTCCACTGCAGTCAGCCCCGACGATGTGAGGATTACTATTCGGGTAAAAGAAAACGACCTGAGGGAATGCCTATATGGAGCGGTGCACGAGATTGGGCAGGCTTTGTATTCACAAAACATCGACAGGAGGTATTCCAAGTCGTTTGCCCAGCAGCCTGCTTCGAACGGGCTGTATCTTGCACAGTCATTCCTATGGGAAAACATCATTGGCCGCACTGCAGAATTCTGGAAATGGGCGCTGCCGCATTTGCAGGTTCTGTTCCCGGCACAGCTCGAAAACATGGATGCCGAGAAATTCTTTATTGCAACAAATAAATTAAATCCAAGCTTGATAAGGACAGACTCGGATTATATTTCTTACAACCTGCATATAATACTCCGTTACGAAATCGAAATGGATTTATTTAACGGCAATATCAATGTTGACGATATCCCGGAAGCGTGGAAAGAAAAAATGCTCGATATGTTTGGTTTCTATCCCGTTAGCGATACCGAAGGATGCCTGCAGGATATGCAGTGGGCATTCGGCGGTTTTGGGCTTTTTCCGGTCTATACCCTGGCAAATATTTATTCTGCGATGATATGGAACCACCTGAATAAAGAACTCCCTTCGCTCGGCGAGCAGATATCTAACGGCAATTTCAGCCCGCTGGTTTACTGGCTGACGACAAAGATATACAAATTGGGCAGGACAATAACGACAAAAGATATTTTTCGCAATATTATCTGCAAAGATATAAATATCGAAGATTTTATTAATTTAATCGATACTAGGTATTCTGCCCTCGATTAGTAAATACTCTGATTTTGCATTGAACCACAATATTTTTTAATTTTTACAAATAATTGCTATTTTTATAAAGATTTATTTGTAATATTTAGGAGATGGTTATAATGATAAAAAGATTGTCTATTTTATTTGCAGCCTTAGCTTTGCTAACGACTGCCGTGTTTGCGCAGTGCCCCGACGGCACTAAAATCGAAACAAAAAACAGAGTGGTCAACGGCGACTTCAGCATGGGCAACTATGGCTTCTATACACAGTACAAATTCAACATGAAAAGCGTTTTCGAAGAAGGTACATATTCAATAACTAATCTGCCCAAATTCGTACATAACGGATTTATGGAGTGTGCCGACCATACTTCTAACGGCGGCATGATGCTGATAATCAACGGTTCGCCTGTGGACGATATGGTGGTTTGGGAACAGGAAGTGGACGTTGCCCCGAACACTACATATTTCTTCTCCACTTGGATTGCTTCGATGACCGATAAAGGCAACATCGCCCGTTTGCAGTTCTCAATCAACGGCCAGAAGCTGGGCGAGCCTTTCGAGGCAAACGAAAACTCCTGCCGCTGGGCGCAATTTTTTATCAACTGGGAATCCGGAAGTAATACAAGGGCAAAAATATCGATAGTTAATAAAAATACGAGAAAATCGGGCAACGACTTTGCTCTCGACGATATTACCTTCTATCCCTGTATTCCGTTCAAACTCGAAGGCAGGCTGGACAAACTTAACATTGGCGAGGCTATCGAACTGCGAAATATCTTTTTCAACACCGGCGAATACCAAATCAGGCCCGAATCTTACCCCGAACTAAACATTGTTGCGGAATTCCTTAATAAAAACCCGAAGGTGGAAATTGAAATTTCCGGGCATACCGATAATGTAGGTTCCGATGCAGCAAATATGTCTCTGTCTCTCGACCGCGCAAAAGAAGTGGCTAACTACCTGGTCGGCAAGGTTAAAGGCGGCGAAAAAAGGATTAAGTTTATCGGTTACGGCAAGAACAAGCCTATTGCTACAAACGAAACACTCGAAGGCAGGCAGCTCAACAGGCGTGTGGAAATGCAAATACTAAAGAAATAGTTTCACTCTGATAAATAATTGAGAGGGGGAGTGATTAATATTCCCCCTTTTTTATTTTTTGATACACACTAATATTTGCAGATTATCGCCGTTAATCCCTTAAATTAATTTCGAATTTTATTATTGATAAAGAAATGATTACTCTAAATGTAAATATCGATCATGTGGCTACTGTACGCCAGGCCCGCGGAGGCAAGGAACCCGACCCTGTTACGGCAGCGCTCAAAGCAGAGCTCGCCGGCGCAAGCGGCATTGTGGCCCACCTGCGCGAAGACCGCCGCCATATAAATGACAGGGATGTGAGGATACTCCGCGAACTAATCCAAACCAAACTGGACCTGGAAATGGCCGCTAACGAAGAAATTATTGGCATTGCGCTTGGGCTGGTCCCCGACCTTGTTACTATTGTGCCCGAAAAAAGGCAGGAGCTGACAACTGAAGGAGGGCTCGACGTGGCAGGCGATATTGAGCGATTCAAGACTTTGTGCAAAAGAATGCACGAAAAGAATATCGAGGTGAGCTTTTTTGTCGAGCCCGAAGAAAAACAGGTTAATGCTTCGCTGATTGCCGGAGCCGACATGGTTGAGCTTCATACAGGCACTTATGCAAATGCCCGGCATACGAAAGAAATTGAAAACGAGCTGAGCAGGCTGCATTATGCTGCAAAATTTGCGGGCGATTCGGGATTGAAAGTTGCCGCCGGCCATGGCCTGAATTATATTAATATCAAGCCTGTTTGCCTGATACCACAAATCGGAGAGCTGAGCATTGGCCATTCTATTATTTCGAGGGCGCTATTTACAGGTATCGAAAACGCTGTATGGGAGATGATAGAAGCTATGACTCTGGCCATCCTGCCAAGAAATCTGGACTAAACGGTATATAACGAATGTGCGGAATTACAGGAGTTGTTGATTACGGCAGCCAAAATCCATCAATCGAGGATAGCGCTGTTCGAAAAATGGCAGATGTCATGTACCACCGTGGGCCCGATTCGAACGGCGTATGGATTTCGGGCGACAGAAAATGCGGTCTGGGATTCCGCAGGCTGGCAATTATCGACCTGAGCCCTGCCGGCAATCAACCCATGACTACTGCCGACGGAAGATATACCATTGTTTTTAACGGAGAAATTTATAACCATGAAATAATAAGGCAGGAATTAATTGCCAAAGGTTATAAATATCAATCAAGGACTGATACGGAAACTATTCTGTATGGATACATCGAATGGGGGCGCCAGGTGGTGCATAAATTGCTGGGTATGTGGGGATTTGCTATCTGGGACAGCCGCGAAAAAACCCTGTTTGCCGCAAGGGACAGGATTGGTATCAAACCATTTTATTATTACCATCGGGGCGGCAAATTTATTTTCGGCTCCGAAATTAAAGCAATTTTGCAGCACCATGATGTTTCGGCTGAATTGAATTTTGAAGAACTGCCGGTTTACCTGAATTATGGAATGACAGGCAACAGGCAATCCCTGTTTAAGTACATAAGCAAACTCCCTGCCGGCCACAGGCTGTTCCTTCATAGCGATGGCAATCTGGAAGTTGAAAGGTATTGGACTCCCGTAAGCAGTAACGGCTATACGAAAATGGACGCGGCCGAGGTTAGGCAGGAAATTCTAAGGCTGCTAAGGCAAGCAGTCAAAGACAGGATGATGAGCGATGTGCCTTTCGGTGTATTCCTTAGCGGCGGTATAGATTCAAGCCTTAATGTGGCCCTGATGTACGAGTTGATGGAAAGGCCCATAGATACATATACCGTCGGCTTCAAAGAACTTGAGAAGTACAATGAACTGCAGTATGCACGGCAGATTGCAAAGCTTTACAATACGAACCACAGGGAAATACTAATAGACCAAAACGATGCATTCCCCATACTCGAATCCCTAGTTTGGCACGAAGACGAGCCGAATGCCGACCCAGTTTGCATACCGCTTTATTTTCTGAGCAAGCTTACCAGAGACTCGGGCACAATCGTTATACAGGTGGGCGAAGGCAGCGATGAGCAGTTCGTTGGCTATCCCTGGATGATGAGAGAGTATAATTTTTACAGGACTTACTGGAAAGCATTCGGGCGCCTGCCGGGTTTCCTGAGGAAATCAGTTTATTCTGCTGCCAGATTTGCTCTCGATACAAAAGACAGGTTCGATATTACAGAATACTTCCGCCGTGCCGCCAACGGCGAGCAGCTTTATTGGAGCGGCGCTTCGATTATTCCGCCGGCGATGTTCCCGAAAATCCTGAATGATAAATACCAAGGCCTTGCAAAATACCCACCCCAATATGCTGAGCGGCTGCACAGGGAAATACTGGGAACATATCCCGGAGCCGATTACCTGCAAAGAATTCTATATGTGGAACTTGCCCACAGGCTGGCCGAAACCCTGCTTATGAGGGTGGACAAAATCGGGATGGCTCACAGCATCGAAGCACGGGTGCCGTTCCTCGACCATCGGATTGTGGAATTTACCATGTCCCTGCCCCCTGATATCAGGGTACCCGATAAAAAAACGACAAAGCATATATTAAAAAAGGCAGTTGAGCCATTGTTGCCCGATAACATTATCTACAGGCGCAAACAGGGATTCTGGGCCCCGGTAAACGAATGGTTCCGCCACGACTGGCACGACTTTGCGTTGAATACTATCAGAAATTCGAAAATAAATGAGCACGAAATTTTCAATCAAACATATATTGGGCATTTATTCGAAAAACACCGCACAGGCAAAGCCAACTATGGTTATAAGATTTTCAACCTTTTATCATTGGCGATGTGGTATGACAAGTTTTTTAGATAGTATTACCTAATTAACTTTGAATTTAATCCCCTCTTTTTTGCAAATATACCTTAGCGCCCATTTGCCGGACTGTGCCGAAGGCGGAAGCCCCCCGCCCGGGAATAGCCATTGGCCGGCCATGTAAAAGTTGCTGAGGCCGGGAATAGTCATGCTCAAAGTCTTAGAAATATTTTTTGGCGACGGCATAAAACCTTCGTAAGCTCCTTTCCATACTCCCGTGTATCTGACAGTAGTCCTGGGTGTGGCCACATCGGTTACTTCGATAAACTGCGTTATTCCAGGGTGACTTTTTTCCAGCAGGCCTATCGTGTCTTTCCTGATTCTTTCCTTCTCTGTAAAGTATTCCTCCCTGCCCATATCTTTCCAAATATCCCAAGGGCTTTCGTACCTTACAACGATAACAGTCTTCCCATCGGGGGCCATGGTGGGATCGAACGAATAATTCATAATGGAATACCCTGTTTTTAGCTTTGTCGAGCCTATCTCGCCCCGATAATGGTAATTAGTGAAATAATTGCCTGAATCAATTTTTTTATTAATACCGAAAGATACCTGTACAATCGGAGTGAATAGTTCCCAGTTCAGGTAGGCATCTTTTAATTCATCGGATAAAAACTTGCCGCCAAGCATATCGAACAGCGTCGAGTAGCCGTCGGCAGCGCTAATAACATAATCAGCGGCAATGGATGTGCCATCTTCGAGTGTAACGCCTGTAGCGGTATTATTCACTATATTGATGGCAGCAACTTTTTTGTGGAATCTGAATACTCCGCCCAATGCCCTGAATTTTTCGGCCATTCTCTCGGCCATAGGGCGTGAACCGCCTATTAAATAGCCGGCATTCCTTTGGTTGAACCACGCCAGCATCATAAGAAAGGCTAGCGCGGAAAAATCGCTCCCGCCAAATAATTTGCCCAGGAAATACTTCAGCCTGGAATTCTTAATATTTAATTTATTGATATAGTCATCGTAACTCATCTTGCTGTACTTGGCCATTACGTATAGCGCCGGCAGCATTGTGAATAATGCTTTCAGGTAATAGCCAGGCGAACGCATACCCGGCGGGTCTGTAAACGGATCGACAGATACTGTCTTTTCCATATCAGAGACAATTCTTTTTATACTTTTTGAATCTTCGGGGGCCAGTTGCAACAGGTATTCTTCCCATCTGGCAAGGTCGGAGTATATAATAAAATCATTTCCCTGCTCATCGATGATGTTAGAAAAAATATCATGGTCTATTATTTTTGTTGAACCGTCAATTACCCCGGTTTCCTTCCATACACTGTGGAATGGGCCGAACGAAGTGCCCACAAGCCAGTGCAGGCAATAGTCGAACCTATACCCTTTTCTGTCCCATGCCGTGCACTGCCCGCCGGCAATGCTGTGCATCTCAATTATTTCAGTTTCGAAACCGTTTAACCTCGAATAAATACCGGCAGCTAATCCTGCAACACCTCCGCCGATAATAACTATTTTTTTTGACATCCCAATCCCTATTCAGTTTAATTAATTTATTTATATTGAAAATCTTTTCGGAATTAATACGCATTTTTTTAATGCAAGTTACTTAATTTAATTTAATCAAAAGAATGATTCTGGCAGTAAGGTCTGTTACAATTGTTTTTACAGGGATTTTTCATGATTATTCCTTAATTTGTTTTGATTAACTTACTTATTTCATAATTATTTATATAAATCGATGAAATTTTACGAAATACTTTCGCATACCGCCGATTTGAGAATTAAAGCCACCGGGACTGTAATGGCTGAGCTTTTTGCTGCAGGGCTCGAGGGCGTGTGCCATATTCTAAAACCGGGTTTTGACTTTACAAAAGAACCGGACATATATATAGAGATAGAAGTATCTTCATTCGACATTTCTTCGCTGTTTGTCGATTTCCTCGCCGAAGCACTTTTCATTATGCATTCGGAAAAATTACTGTTAGCAGCTGCCAACATGAGTTTCGGCGGCGCGAAAAGCCTTCATGCCGTATGTGCAGGATATAAAGCCGATATGTTCGATAAAGACGTAAAGGCAATTACCTACCACGAGGCAGAAATTATAACCAACTCATCGGGCCTGATAGAATGCACAATAGTGCCTGACATCTGATAATAAGCCGTGATAAATGCAATGAAAATAAATAATTATTAACTTAATTCTTTGGCAAATACCTCGTAATTTTGCTTTTTTTAAAAAATCACAAAGTAAGGAGTTATATGAAAGTTCCGCTGCTGGATTTAAAAGCACAGTACGACACTATGAAGGGCGAGATCGAAGAAGCACTGCTTAGGGTGGCACGCTCGCAAATGATGATTTTGGGCCCCGAAACCGAAAAATTGGAAAAGACACTTGCAGAATACTGCGGCGTCAGGCATGCAATTGGCGTCTCGAGCGGCACCGACGCACTGCTCATGGCTCTCATGGCTCTTGATATTAAGCCCGGCGATGAGGTAATACTCCCTACTTATTCGTTTTTTGCCACTGCGGGCGTGGTCTGGCGCATGAATGCCATACCAGTCTTTGTTGACAGCCAGTGGGACTCATTTAACATAGACCCCGCCGGAATAGAAAAGAAGATTACATCGAAAACCAAAGCTATACTTCCTGTGCACCTTTACGGGCAATGCGCCGACATGGACCCGATCAATGCTATTGCCGCCAGGCATAACATTCCCGTTATCGAAGATGCCGCACAGGCAATCGGATCGCAATACAAAGACGGCAGGCGGGCGGGCGCGATGGGCCTGATTGGCTGCTTCTCATTCTATCCGAGCAAGAACCTGGGAGCATTTGGCGATGGCGGTTTTGTTACCACAAACGACGACCAAATGGGCATTAAGCTAAGGCAGATGCGCAATCACGGCATGGAACCCAAGTACTACCACAAATTTGTGGGCGGCAACTTCAGGCTGGATGCTATCCAGGCAGCTGTGCTCAACGTGAAGTTTCCGCGGCTGGCCGGCTGGCACGAGGGGCGCCGCAGGAATGCCGCCCTCTACAACTCGCTCTTCGTTGAAAACGGCCTGTCCGTCGGACCCGGCATTACCCGATACGACGGCAGCAACAGGGTGCTGCTTCCCAAGGCTGTCTATGCTGGCTGCGATGCACCCGACAATCATATATACAATCAATATGCGATAAGGGTGCAGAAGCGGGATGAACTGAAGGCATTTTTGTGGGATAACGAGATTGGCACCGACATTTACTATCCTGTGCCATTCCATCGCCAGGAATGTTTTGCAGAGCTGGGGCTGAGGGATGAGGATTATCCGGCTGCCAATACCTTTGCAGCCGAAACTCTTGCTCTGCCGGTGTATCCCGAAATGACTCAGGAGCAGATTCGGTATGTTGTCGGTAAAATCAAAGAGTTTATAGGCTAAACCAATATTTGCTTTTTGGTATAGTCTTTAGTAAATATTCATGATAATCACTCTGGTTGTTTTTGGGTATTAAATTTGTGAAATTGATGATGATAACAGTAATTATTTTGCTATGAACTTCACCCCTTGCATGCAGGCACGTATCGCCTTTTATTATTAACGGCGGTGTCGGGCGTTACTTTGGGGAAATTATGCCTAAATTTCTC
>DAINRZ010000013.1:6099-16932 GCA_036741575.1 Kapaibacterium sp. (SeqCode) | reverse complement strand
TCCCCGATTTGCAAGTGAGCAAGCTCCCTTGTTGCATGAATATGTGTTATCAACAATGGGGCTTGCCCCATTGACAGAAACAATTACCCACAGTTACAAATATAGAACCGTTTTTTTTGATTTCTATTTCTCGAATATCAATTTTTTATATTGATTGCCGAATTTGGATTTCACCATCAGATAGTATATCCCTGAAGCAAATCCGCCGGTATTAATCCCTATCGTGCTGATGCCCTGCCCGAGGGTTCCGCTGAATACATTTTGAACTGTATTACCGTTTATATCTGTGAGGGCAGCTTCGATATTGATAGTATTGCCGTAACTGTTAGTAAATTTAATAACCGGATTGCTATTTGCAGGATTGGGTAATATCTCAATATTCAATTCGGCAGCTGGCAAATCATAGACATCATTTGAGCTAATGCCGTATCCCCTGCATGGTATCTTCACTGCAGTATCTCCGCTTGCATTAGAGTAAATTGCGAAATCTGCCAAAAAGTCTCTCGATTTTATAAGGTTTGATGCCACTGCAAACCTTAACGTAACCAAACGCTTATCGCCCGGTTCGACGACAGTAGTATCTGCTATCCCCCCAAGATGCACCCTGAACCTGTCTTTGTCGGCGCCAGTAAATTCGAGTTTATATAACTTCAGGTTTTCGTCGCCGGCATTTGAAATTTCAATAACTGTATCAATATATTTACCCGCATTCACATTGCCATAATCCAAATCAGTATAATTCGGGGCAATGAATGGGCCGGCAGGGTTGGTCGATTCGAGCCATTTGAAGCATTTCTCGAACAGGGCTTTTCTGTCTGCCGTTGCAGTCAGGGAATAAGGATTGAAATGCAGGATGACTATCCTTGAATTTCCGGGTGCCGCTTTTGCTGCAACAACAAAGTTTTTGTCCTTGATCTTTAGTATTGGTGTAGCAATATTCGGTTTTTTGATAAGTAAAGGCTGGATAAGCGAATCGGTTTTTTCGTTCATCTTCCAGCCCAGGTTCAGCCCCCGGAAGTTCTTGTCTGTCTGGTCGCTGGCAAAAGTCAGGGTATTTAGCTGACAGGTATAGTCTTTAGCCTCGTTGATAGTCATACCAATCAAATTATACAACGGATGCCCTGCATATACTGTATAAAGAGAGGTCAGCGGGAAACAGCCTGTTATTATCATCCTGATGTCTTTTTTCAGGATATTGTATATGGCATCGGCATAGGCTTCTTTCAGAGTATCGGCAGGATTGAACGACCAAGCGACGATTTTTAATCTATTAAGTTTATCATAAAGCGAACATATTCCCTGCGGTTCCAGTTTGACAAATTCATCCTTACCGGCAGCCTTTAATATCTGGTTTATAGAATAGGGTTCGTTGGCATATGCTTTATTAAGTATTTCGAGAAACTCAACATTATCGGAGACTGCGGTCAAGCGGATTCTTTTGTTTTCGTTGTATAAATCGGGCGAAGTAATGTTAATTTCTGCATCGCCTACACCGAGAGTCGTTCCTGCTGTTACCCTGGCTGTAATATCAGCCGATTCGCCTGGTTCCAAGCTTAAATTAGCTGCCTGGGGCTTATCGGGGTTTTTAAATGCTTTATTAGGCAATACCATATCCACGTTCCAGTCCGAAGGCGTCCTGGCTGATTTTGCAAGAGCCATTTGCAGTGTAATTTTTTTCTCACCGTTATTCCTTAGGCTTATTACCTTCTCGCTGCCGGCTCCCGAGCCAATACAGTCATAAACATCAGGGTTATCGATAAGCAGCCTGTCGGAATGAGCTTTGCCCCCGGCGCCTGTTATTATTTCTTCGTCGGCGCTATTACGGATGAATACTACGATACTGCATTTTTCAATTTTGTAATTCTTTTCCGAATTGTCGAATACATACTTTCGTGCAATTAAGGAACCCTTTGAAGTAGTCTCTGTGATAGGGTCGCCCCAGCAATCGGTCAGGGCTTCCCTGAAAACTTTATTATGGGCATAGTCTTCCTTCTCGCCGTCGAATGTTGCCTGCATAGAGACTACGCTGTCCTGCAGCAGCACTGCATAAATATAATATTTATCGGTTACGTTCGAGGTGAAATAGACTTCCAGGTCAACTGCCAGAGTGCTGTCTTCGGGATTGTAGGTGCCCCGAAATCCGACATTGCAGGGCGAGGCTTCCTTGATAATTTCCATAGTACTGCTCGGCCAGTAATCCCTAAGCTGCATTCTCTTGCCGTTTTTAATACGCCTGTTGATGAATGCCATGGATTTCATATCGACATTTCCTGCAAAAGACTCGGTAAAGAATGCCGAAGGCCAGTCTCTTTTCAGGCTTTCGTAGCCGCCGTATGGTTCCGAATACGAGTAATTCGAGGGCTGGTAATTGATAACCATTACTTTATTGCCGTATTTCTGCATAACACTGTTCGCTTCGGCATCGGCCCTCGGGGTATATGAATCCCTTACTCCCGTAAACATTTCGAGGATTGCAAGCTTGTTCGCAGGCTCCTTGCCTGTAAACTTCTGTGATAGAAGGCTGCTAAAAGGTAATAAACAGATAACAAACAAAGAAATAAATCTCTTATACATAATTGCTCCGAAATAGATGAAAAATCCCTATATATAACATCTTATAATTAACGCATTCGGAACCCCCTAAGTAGCAAAAAAAATTGCAGTCAGAGAATTAATGGACAAAACGGATTACAATGATAGTTATTACTTTTAAAATTTATTTTCGTGAAAAGAATAGAAAATTATGCTAATACTTTCTTAGCAGCCGTACATTATTTTTGCCGAATATTTCAATTGTGCGCCCAACTTTTGATTCGCTGAAGCCAATGTTTACATTGTAAGCAGCATAAACAGCCTTGTAGTTCTCCTTTTTGCTGTAAACATTGAATAATACAACGTTTTCGGAATTAATATCAGTGCATGCCCTGTGGAATTCCTCTATGGAATTATCGGGGGTATCCAGGTCGATCCATATATTATAGCCTTTTGAGTTTTGTTTTGCCGCCACTTCGACTGTTTGGGCGTATTCGGCAACAATCCTGAGCGACTCATCGTCGCTCTGCACTTTGCCGTAAACAATTATTATTGCATCTTCGGACAGCAAATCCTTCGATTTGGCATATGCTTCACTCCAGAATATCACTTCGCACTTGCCCGAAAAATCTTCGAGCATGATAAATGCTATTGTATTATTATTCTTATCCAGTTTTGTGCGCACGTTGGTCACCAGGCCGCAGGCCTTAACGCTCATTCCGTTTTTCTCCCTGCCCTTTTCGCCCAATTTTATGTCCGAAAGCAGGTTCAGATAAGGCAAATAGCTGTTCAGCGGGTGGCCCGTTAGGTAGAAATTCAGCACATCCTTTTCTCGCTGCAGCCTTTCTTTTTCGTGCCATTCACTAATATTGGGCAGTTGTGGTTCGGTAACCTCAGCTTTGAATGCTTCGCCGAAAAGGCTCTCCATGCCCGTTTCTTTAGTCTCATTTACCGATTTGGCATAATCAAGTGCCGAATCAATCGCCATCATCAGCGAAGCCCGGTTGGGATTCAGCGAATCGAACGCACCCGCGCATATCAGTGATTCGAGCGACTTGCGGTTGAGCTGGCGGTTGCCCACTCTGGCAGCACAATCGTAAAACGATGTAAATGGTTTGTCTTTGCGGGCCTCGGCAATGTATTCGACGATAGACGAGCCAACATTTTTGATAGCTGCCAGGCTAAAATAAATCTCGTTTTTCACTGCCTTGAACTTGCCGTTCGAAAGATTTATGTCCGGCGGCAATACGGTAATATTGAATATTTTGGCTTCGTCTATCAGTTCAACGATTTTATCCTGGTCGTTAAGTTCTGCCGTCATATTGGCAGCCAGGAATTCAGCCGGATAATGAGTTTTGAGCCAAGCGGTCTGGAAAGCCAGGTATGAGTATGCAAGCGAATGAGATTTATTGAAACCATAGTTGGCAAATTTAAAAATCAAATCCCAAATTTGCCCTGCAATGGTTTTGTCGATTCCGTTTTCTTTTGCTCCGGCCAGGAATTCCACCTTCATTTTGTCCATCATATCCATGTCTTTTTTGCCCATTGCCCTGCGCAGGATATCGGCCTGGCCCAGGGAAAATCCCGCAACGTCCCTGCCAAGCTGCATTACCTGCTCCTGGTAAACGATGATTCCGTAAGTCGTCTTGAGCGAGTTCTCCATCACAGGGTGCAGGTATTCGATTTTCTTCCTGCCGTGCTTGCGCTCGATGAACTCGGGGATATTCTCCATAGGGCCGGGCCTGTAGAGCGCATTCATTGCGGTCAGCTCCTCGAGGTTAGCCGGTTTCAGTTGTTTAAGGTATTCCTGCATGCCGTTCGATTCGAACTGGAATATCGAAAGAGTATGCCCGTGGGAAATCATTTCGTAAGTATCTTTATCATCGAAATCAATCTTGTCGATATCAATTTTTATCCCGTGGTTGGCCTCGATCATTTCCAGTGCGTTTTCGATGATTGATAGTGTTCTCAATCCCAGGAAGTCCATCTTCAGCAGGCCGGCTTTTTCAAGCTCTTTCATGCTGTACTGTGTGGCAATTTCCTTGTTCGACTTGCTGTTGGGCGACAGGTAGAGCGGCACAAACTCATCGACAGGGCCGGGTGCAATAACCACACCGGCTGCATGGAGAGAAGTATTCCTGACAAATCCCTCGAGCGTTTTGGAATAATTAATAAGGTCTTTTATCTGGGTATCTTCACTCTCTTTCAGCCATTTCAGCTCGGGCAGTTCGATGGCCTCGGCCAGGGGTTTCACTTTGCCGAACTCCGAAGGGATTTTCGAGTTAATATCGTTTATCATCGAATAATGTATGCCGAGCACTCTGCCCACATCCTTCAGCACAGCCTTTGTGGAAAGCTTTCCGAAAGTTATAATCTGCGAGACGGATTCGGAACCGTATTTCTCGCGGCAGTATTCGATAACCATTTCGCGCTTGTCGTCGCTGAAATCGATATCGATATCGGGCATGGAAACGCGCTCCGGGTTTAGGAACCGCTCGAACAGAAGGTTGTATTTAAGCGGGTCAACGTTTGTTATCCCAAGAGCATAGGCCACAATGCTCCCTGCCGCCGATCCCCTGCCAGGGCCGACACGCACTCCCATCCTTCGGGCTGCGTTTATAAAATCCTGCACGATGAGGAAGTATCCTGCAAAGCCCATCTTTCGTATTACGCTAAGCTCATAATCGGTCCTGTTTTTCACTTCATCAGTTATCTCCGGGTACCTTTCGCCGATACCGGCATAGGTAAGCTCTTCCATATAATCGTCGAGCGATGCGGCATTCGATTCCTTCGGTATTTCGAATTCCGGCATGTAAAGCTTTTTATCGAACGAGAAACTACATTTGTCGGCCACCTCGAGCGTGCTTTGCACTGCTTCGGGGAACTCAGCGAACATAGCGTTCATTTGTTCCTTTGTCTTGAAATACATCTCTGGTACTTTGTAGCGCAGATTTTTGATATCGAAAGTGCCCGAATTTGCAGCATTGGCGTCTTTAATAAGCAGGTGAACGTTGTGGGCATAGGCGTCTTCCTTGTGGCAATAGTGCACATCGTTGGTGCCTATCAATTTAATACCAAATTCTCCGGCTATTTTTGGTGCGTCGCGCAAAATGATTTTATCTTCTTCCAGCCCGTGGTCCTGAATTTCGATATAAAAGTCGTCGCCGAAAAGCTCATGGTAGAAGGCAGCTTTTTGGCGGGCTGTTTCGTAATCGTTGTTGACTAAGTGGGCATTTACCACTCCGATGATGCATGCCGAGAGTGCAATTAAGCCTTCGCTGTGCTGCCTGAGCAATTCTTCGTCAATCCTTGGCTTATAATAGAATCCTTCGGTATGGGCGCGGGTGGTCAGCTTGCACAGGTTCTTATAGCCTGTGCTGTTTTTTGCCAGCAGCACGAGGTGGAAGTAATTGCGCTTTTTTGTATCGCTTTTGCCTGCTGTTTTATCGAACCTGCTGCCGTTTGCCACATAGGCTTCAAATCCGATTATCGGTTTGATTTTCATGTCCTTGGCCTTCAGGTAAAACTCGTAGGCGCCAAACATAACGCCGTGGTCGGTCAGGGCAAGGCTGTGGTGGCCGTCGTCGCGGGCAGCCTCCAATAACTGCTTTGGGGTGCAGGCCGCATCGAGCAGAGAATAATGCGTATGATTGTGAAGATGTACAAAATCGCTCATCTATTTATATCCAGATTTTCAATTATTAATAATTTATAAATTAGGAAAAAAAAATAATCAAAAGAATTTTTTTATTTGGCAATTATATTTAATATAGCATATTGCAGCTGTTTCGATTATTGGTAAACTTGTATTCCGGGGAAATCAGTGATGAAAATATTGAAATACGTTTTAACATAATTAACTAATATAATCGTGAATGTATTTATTTGCTAAAAAGGAGAATAAAGAAGCATGAGATTATTTAATACTTTTATTCTAATTATGGTAATAACTATCATCTTTCCATCGTGCGAGGTGTATTTCGTACCTTGCACTAACGATATACACCCCGATAAAATCAAAACTACACTGATGCCAGTAAGTACCGGAAATCATTGGGAATATACAATTAATGCCTTTGAAAAAGGCAAAGTTACGGAAACAAACGGGATGACTTTAGAGATTGGCGGCCTGGACAGCGTTTACTATAAGGACAGGGAATTGAAAAGGCATAGCGTTATGATATACAGGGTGCGGAAGAACGGAGTAACGAATACCAGGTGGGGCTATCTGAAATGCGAAAACGGCGCCGCACTGGTAAAAGAATACGGCTATTCGCCCGGAGAACTGGAGCTTGGGCGTACCCTGCCCGATAATGTTGCCCCGGGATGGGAAGACCCGCGCAATGACGATGTCGTTTGGTCGGGGCCCGAGCAAATAACAGTGCCTGCCGGCACGTTCGAGTGCTGGGCTTGCGAATTTACCGACCTCGACGACCCCAAAATTATTGTCAGGGAATATTATTCCAAAGGAGTAGGGCTTGTCAGGTCGCAATATATGAATTGGAAAAAAACCATACAAAGGTCTATGGAATTAGTGTCATACAAAGTAAACTGAAGGAGGTGATGCCAGGTGCCAAAGAAAGCTAAATACTCACCGGAAGAAATTTTGACTTATGGGATGGGAGGGTGGCGTTTTTTCCTTGTATATTACAAAATTTAATTTTAATTTTGTAGTTCGTTAATTGTAGAATAATAATATTGAAAAAAAATGGGAACTGTATTATCCATAATTATAATTTTAGCGTCAATTTTATTGGTTGTCGTAGTGCTGCTTCAGCCCGGCAAAGGCGACCTGACAGCAACCTTCGGCGGCCTCGGCGGCCAGATGGGTTCTATGTTCGGCATGCAGAGAACAGCTAATATATTACAAAAAATTACGCGCTACCTGGCGATTGGCATTCTAGCCCTTGCTCTGCTTATCAACCTTTTCTTCCTTTATCCCGACCAAGAGTCGGCGCAAAGGTCGAATACAGCGCTTTCCAACTTCTCGGGCCAGGCCCAGCAGCCTGCACCCAAGCCTGTTCAGCAGCCTGCTCAGCAGAATCCCGCAGCCGGCAGCCAACAGCAGCCCGCTCAGCAGCAGCCCGCCCAAGGCCGGGGACAGCAAAAATAATTATTAATTAGAATCAAGATTTTTCGGGGCCGTTAATTTGATGTTAACGGCTTTTTTTTATATTACATCACTGTTTTTTAGATATTTTTTCGGTAAGCAATGATACCTGATAAAGGCGGATTCAATATAAACCTGGAAAGCCTGATTGACCTGAGCACAAAACTCAACCAGACGTTCGACGACGGATTTATTATTAACTCTGCGCTGCTCTCGCTGATGGGCAAACTGCGTATTCTCAGGGCATGCTTTTTGGTGCCGTGCCGCAAAATAGATATTCCGGCCGGATCAGGCTATAGCAGGCCGCCGGGCAGTGACTGCTATTTCAACATCAGGCTTGTAAAGGGCAAAATCCCCGATATGAAGATACCGTTTTTCATGCCTGTGTCGTTCAGGGAGCTAAGTATGCGCGATAGCGGCGAAAAAACGCTTTTCGACGCCGGCTTCAGGTACGTGGTACCTATCGTTTACCAAAACTGCCTGAAGGGTGTTATATGCCTTGGGCCCGGCTACGACAACAAATCCGTTACCGACGAGGAAAAACTCTATGTGCACCTGGTGGCTACTATTACAGCCGGGGCGCTTAACGGCAGCGAATCGGAGCGCTCGATTATCGAAGCAAAAAACAATGCCGAGCGCCGCAGCCAGCTGCTGATGTCGCTATTTGAAATATCCAGCGAATTCAACACGATACTTTCGCGCAGGCAGATTATCAGGAACCTTTCATACAGGCTGATGGGCCAGCTTATGGTGAACCGCTGTGCTATTTACCTGCAGGATAACGAAAAGGAGTATGTGCAAGCCGATTCGAGGCTCGACGGCGATATCCGGCCCGGAATTTTGAACGGGCTGGCTGCACTCGATAAAGCTACGGCTCTTAGCGAACTGCCCTTAGACAGCGATTGCCAGCAGGAGTTGGAAAAAGCGGGGGTACGTATCGTTTCGCCCATGAAGCATCAGGGCGCCACCAAAGGCTTCCTGGCGATTGGCCGCAAAATGAACGAAGAACCTTTCAGCGAAGAGAACTACCAGTTTATCGACGCATTGGGGAATATTGCCATATCGGCGCTCGAAAACGAAAGGCTTTTCCTCGAAGAAATTGAAAAAAAACGGCTGGAAGACGAAATGCACCTGGCAATGAACATACAGAAAAACCTGCTGCCAAGGGAAATTGTGCCCGTACAGGGCTACGACATTTCGGGGATAAATATCCCTTCTTTTAAGGTTGGCGGCGATTACTACGATATTGTTCCCTTGCCGGGCGGCAGCGTAATGCTGGCTATAGCCGACGTTTCGGGCAAGGGGGCGCCTGCCGCACTGCTTATGGCCAATGTGCAGGCAGCATTGCGGGTGCTGGCGCCTATGGGCCTGCCTCTGGCTGAACTGATGCTGAAACTGAACCATTTAGTCTATACTAATACCGGCCCCGACAGGTTTATAACCCTGTTTCTTGGCATACTCGACCCCGCAGGGCATACATTTACATATATCAACGGCGGCCACAATCCGCCCCTGCACCACGACGGCTCGCGCTTTGGCAGGCTGGCCGAAGGCGGCATAATTCTCGGCGTCATGCCTGCACCCCGGCCTTACGAATTGGGAAGCATAAGGCTCGGCCCCGGCCACTCGGTGGTATTCTATACAGACGGCATAACAGAGGCAATGAACAGCGCAGGCGAAGAGTATTCGGAAGAGCGCCTGAAGAAGGCCATTGCTGCCTGCCGCGGCTGCACTGCAAAACTAATGCTCGAATCGATAATAGCCGGCGTCCGTGAATACTCAGGCGGCGAATCCCAAAGCGACGACATAACCATGATAGCATTGGTGAGGGCGGAGTGAAAAGCGCGACATAAGAGTTACGAATAAAACAATATATATTGCGACGGCAGCGTATCATTTCCGGCATATTAATATAATTAATTACAAAATTAAAATTTGCCACAAACGCATAAAACCGGATAGTTAATCAAGAAACCTCTGATTTAATCCCACATTGTGGATTTGATTTCTGCCCCCATAGTTGCTGTAAACAGTATTATCTTGATTTGATACCCAGTTGCTTGCGGCGGAGGTAGTTCATTCTAATCAATGGCCCCTGAACATCGGCGGCCTTCTCTCGCCGTCCCCGCCGCCATATTCCCTGAAGTTGTACGAAAATGTGAGCAGGAAATACCGTGGTATCACATTTGTCCTGTAGTCTTCGTAGTACGTTTCGGTTGTATTGAACTGCACCGCAGCGTTCTGTTTCAGCAGGTCCACAGCCTGAAGCCTTAGTTCGGCACGGTTTTTCTCCATGAATTTAAAGGCAATGGCCGCGTTCCACAGGAAATAGTCCTGGCCGTAGCTGTCGGAAAGGCCTGTGTAGTGGTTGTGGGCAATTTCTGTATTGAGCACAAGCGCACCAAATAAAATAACGTTAAACCTGAGCCTCGAGTTTTGGCTGAAATACTCCTGGTTCAATTCCTTGCGCAGGGAATTAACCGTATTGCTGTATGACGCAAATGTTGATATTGTAAAATCGACATTCTCGCTTATGTTGCTGCTCAGAGCCAGCCCTGCGTTGATCGAGGGTGTTTCCGAAAAGTTCTGTATGCCGTTCAGGTAGCTGGGCGCTTTGGTATAGCTGGCCATAGCATGAATATTCAGGTTGGTTTTGAATATATTTATGGGTATGCCGTAAGCTATAAAAGATCTCAGGTTAATAAACCCGTCAGAGTTTCTGAAGCTTGAAAGCTGTGTGCCGGGCTGCAGGGTAATGCCCTTGTAGGTGACAGTGTCTGAGAGTGAATAAAATACATCGCCGGCAATGTAATCGTTAGTCAGGGTGCCGCCAAACATAGCGAAAAATGATGAACCTGCCTTCATATCGACTGATGAGAACCTGATGTTGAAAAAGTGCTGGTATGTCTGGTTCAAATCCGGATTGCCGATAGAGAGCTGCAGTGGGTTGCTGTTGTCGGGCACATCCTGAAGCTGAGTAATCGTAGGGGCATTGGTATTTGTCCTGTAAAAGAATCTCAGGTTATCGGTCTGGCTAAATCTGTACATACCCCAGGCATTGAACAGCATGCTGCCGAAATCCCTTTTAATATCGTAGCCGAAGGGGTAAGTCCTGTCGTTGTTCAGGTTTGCCAACTGGTACGATACGCCGGCATTCCCACTGAAATTACTCACCCGGAACCGATAACTCA
>DAINRZ010000013.1:0-6089 GCA_036741575.1 Kapaibacterium sp. (SeqCode) | reverse complement strand
ATGAACTGCTAAGCGAGGTGACGAGCATATTATAGTCGATTCCGACCGGTGACTTGTTATTTGTGAATTTATCGGACACGCTGAAGCTGTAGTTGTTGCCGTAACGGAACTGTAGCGAGTTATTCGAATCGAGCGGCTCGGTGTAATTAATGCTGGAGTTGAGAGTAAATCCCTGCCTGTCGGTGCTTACTTCCTGATCGATAGTGTCTGCGGTTGCTGCATCGCCGTAGTATGTGGTTTGCGATAGCAGCCTGCCAATTCCATCCTGGGAATTATACCCCGGAGTAATGCTTACAGATAGTGTTCTGCCGCGGGTTTCGAAGGAATGCCTGTAAAGCACCGGCGCCGACAAATTATATGCTTCCAGGTCGGAGCTGTTTATATAATCCGAATAGTTGCTCATCATCCCGTTAGTGATATACTGCCCCGTCACCGAGCCGGAGCCTTCGTTGGGTTGGGCCGTAAACCGCGGCTGAATTTGGATGGAATTAGATGAATCGATTTTGTATTCCAGCTTGAAATTTGCCCTGTGGTTCATATTAGTGCTTTTTGTATAGGAGTTCTCCGAGTATATCAGAGTGTTATCCCCGCTTGTAAAATAATTTCTGTAAGTATCTGAAATTGTATTGTTTTTCGACCAGTTGAAAAAGTAACTGGCAGTAAATTCCAATTTGCCGGAGAATTCATCGGAATAATTAAAACCGATAGCATTTGTCGTCGTCTGGCCGTTCTTAAAATCGACGAGGAACTGGGTGGGGTCTCCCGAGGGCCCGCGAAATCCGCCGCCGGGCCTATGGCCCATACCGCCCCCGCCCGAAGGCGGGCCGAACATCATGCGCCTGCCGCCGCCCGAGCTCATTATGCCCATGAGGTCTTCGGGCGAAAAATTCTGCTCGTTGATATTATTGCTTTGGGCAAGTATTGTCAGCCTTTGGCCATCGTTAAAATAATTGAAAACGCCCCCGGCCTTGTATTTTTCGTTGTCGCCGCCGCCGGCATAAGCCTTGCCGAAAGTACCGTTCCTGAAATCCGTCCTGGTAGTAATATTCATCGTTTTCGTGTAATTTCCATCGTCGAAACCTGTAAACTCTGCCTGCTCGCTCTTTTTGTCGAACACCTGAATTTTATCGATTACTTCGGCTGGGATGTTTTTTAGAACCGAGCTCGGGTCCTCGCCAAAGAACGGTTTGCCGTCCACCAGCACTTTTTTGACGTCTTCGCCCTGGGCCTGCACTTTACCGTCCTGTACCATCACCCCCGGTAGTTTCTGCACCAGTTCTTCGGCTGTTGCATCGGGATTCGTCCTGAATGCTTTTGCGTTGAACTGCGTCGTATCGCCTGATTGAGTAGCCATTGGCACGTTGGCGGTCACTTCGACGTCGCTGGTGACTATAGGGTCTGTCTCCATCGTCAAATCATTCAATGCAAGCGGGGCCCCTTTATAGTCCACCGGTTTGTAAAAGTCTTTGTAACCGATATATGAAATTTTCAGCAAATACTTCGACCTGGCAATATCTGTAAAAACGAAACCGCCTTTCCTGTCGGTAATTTTACCGGCAACGAACGAAGAATCGGAGGGCCTGAGCAGCTCCGCATGCGCTCCTGCAAGAGCGCTGCCTGTGCTGTCTGCCACCCTGCCCTTAATCGAATAATCCTGAGAATAAGCATTAACGGACAAAACCACCAAACATACAATTATGGCTATAATTCTCATATTTTCCTTAACCTTTTATTAATATCCCTGCTAAATTACAAATTTGACGATATTAACAGCAAATACTTTCGAAATTATATAATTGATAAGGGAAATGGAAATTACTCAGAAAAATAAATTGTGTTAAAATGAGAAATTTGTTAGTTTGCAATAATGAATAATTATAGAAAATTTTCAAAATTAATAACAAATGATTTTTATTTGTGAGTTTATTAAATATGAAATCTGAAAAAAATTTATCGGAAATCAAATCTTTAAATAAAAACCTGCATAGCGCCAAGAATGCCAAAAAGGACGAGTTTTATACTCAACTGCACGATATTGAAAAGGAATTGAGACACTATAAAGAGCATTTCAAGGGAAAAACTGTACTCTGCAACTGTGATGACCCCCGTGTCAGCAATTTCTTCCATTATTTTTCTTATAATTTCGAAAACCTGGGACTTAAAAAGTTAATCACCACTTGTTACAAAAACCAGAATGCAGATTTATTCAGCTCTCACGAATCCGAAAGGGCAATCTGGCTTGAATACAATGGAGATTTGAACGGCAACAAAGTACCCGACCCCGAGGAAATAGGTATTCAATATCTCGAGGGCGACGGCGATTTCCGAAGCGGTGAGTGTATTGAACTGCTGAAGCAGGCCGATATTGTTGTCACCAATCCGCCTTTTTCTTTGTTCAGGGAATATGTTGCCCAGTTAATTGAGTATGGCAAGAAGTTTATTATAATTGGAAGTTATAACGCAATAACTTATAAAGAAATTTTTAAATTAATCAAAGAAGATAAAATTTGGCTTGGTTATGGATTTAGTAATGGGAATGCTTATTTTAAAACAAATTATCCAAAGGAGTTTGCAGCTGGGGTTTTTAATCCTGAAACTGGATTAGTCAAGTTTAGAAATGTAACTTGGTACACTAATCTCGATATTTCGAAACGGCACGAAGACCTGATACTCTATAAAAAATATACACCTGAAGAATACCCGGCTTATGACAATTACGATGCCATAAATGTAAATAAAACAGCCGACATTCCCTGCGATTATGACGGCGCAATGGGAGTGCCGATAACTTTTCTCGATAAATATAATCCCAGCCAGTTTGAGATAATGGGGATTGATAGACCTTTAGTTGAAGAATTAACTGGAAAGATTAGCAGATTTATTATAAATGGTAAAGAACTTTATGCAAGAATAGTAATAAGGAAGAAGCGGTTGTGAGAGTAAGTTGACTTTTGAAAGGATTTTGTTCGATTTATTATAAATAATTAAGAATTAAAATAAAGAGGTTTTGTGCCAATTCCTGATTTTGACCATAATAATGTAATACCACCACATTTGGGGGAACCTACCGACAAAAGCCACCTGTCGCCATATCAATGTTCAATCCTTGAATTGTGTCATAAATTCGCTATAACCAAAGAAAGGATTGAAATTCTTAAAGGCCTTATTTTGTTTAGAAAAAGGCTTAATGAAAATGGAATTATATATGGATTTCAATGGCTCGATGGAAGTTTTCTTGAAAATATTGAGAAAATTGAAAACAGGCCGCCAAGAGACATTGATTTAGTTACTTTTTATAGTGGCTTGTCTAAAGAACAGGAGCAATCTTTAATAACTCAATTCCCTGAGTTTTTTTCACAAAGATTATCGAAAGAGCAATACAAATTGGATCATTACGTTGTAGATTATACATTTAATCCGGATGTTACTGTGGAAAGAACAAGATATTGGATACAACTATTTACACATAACCGATATGGTATGTGGAAAGGTATGTTGAGATTACCATTAAATACGCCAGTCGAAGACCAACATGCTTTTGATTATTTAAATGGATTAAATTTATGAACTTGTACAGACAAATAGAATTTTTAAAAATTCAAATTATTGAGAACGAAAACTTACTGGAAATGGTAACAGATCATCCAATAATGTATCTTAGTATTAAAGAGCAAATACAAAACCTAAAAGATGAATTAGATAGATTACCAAAGGAATCATACGAGCCAAAAGTAAATTTACTTTTTAGCGGTAATGCCGTAATTGGTTCGCAAGGTATAAAATCTGATTTTTTAAGTAAGATTTTGAAGCCATTTCAAGAAATGATTAATACTCAATTTGCATTATTAAGAGGTAGAAAGAAAAAATCAAGAAAAGTCCCAAATTCCAATTTATACCTGACTGCCCTTCCAGTTGGTTCTTTTGGAGTTGAATTAAGCCTCTGCGATCAGACAACTGAATTATTTGAAAATTCTGAAGTATCAATAGCGATTAAAGAAGTTATGGGATTAGTTGCTGATTCTTCTATAGACGATGAAACATTTGAAAAAAGAGTAGAAAACACTCCCAAAAAGAATCTAAACAGTTTAAAACAGTTTTTAAAAGAAATATCAGATGAAAAATCTGTATTAAAGATGGAAAGCAATGAATTGGGTATTGAGTTGCCTGAAGATAAAATTCAATTAGCTTATGACCGGGTTGCCAGCATCAATTCAGAAGAAACTGAAGAATTTATTGATTGCGTTTTTAGAGGAATGTTACTTGATTCATGTAGGTATGAAGCTCAAATAATCGATGGAAAGAGAATTTCAGGATTTATTAACGAATTGCTGAGTGAAGAAGAACTAATTGATTATAATAGAAAATTTCTAAATCAGGAATGTACAATTCATATCAAAAAGAACAAAGTAAAATTTGCTACCGGTAGAGAAAAAATTGAATATGAATTACTTGAAATAATTGATAAAAAGGAACTTCCAAAAGTTTAAAAAGAAAAAGTAAAAGGGAAAAATGATAGTTCAGGAAGTTGAAATCACTATTGTATCTTTAAATCAAGGTGATTATATATCTTTAACAGATATGGCAAATGCAAAAGAAGGTGGAAGCAGGGAGGCTGATATTATAAAAAATTGGACAAGAAACCGCCATACATTAGAATTTCTCGGTACCTGGGAACAAATCAATAATCCTGATTTTAAAGTGGTCGAATTTGACCACTTTAAATCTCATGCAGGATTGCCAAATTTTGTACTAAGTACTTCAGAATGGATTGAGAAAACCAATGCAATTGGAATTTTGGTAAATAAGGAAAATTTATGAAAATCGAACTTAAAGAAATTACTGTAAAAGAATTGGCGGAAGGCTATAAAGATAACGCCGAAGACGGAGTTGCAGGCTTTGGCGGTAAACTCGATATCCGGCCTCCATACCAAAGGGAATTTATTTATAAGGACAAACAGCGCGATGCAGTTATTAATACAATTAAAAAAGATTTGCCGCTTAATGTGATGTACTGGCATGTGCGCGAAGACGGCAATTTTGAAATTATTGACGGCCAGCAGCGAACAATTTCAATATGCCAGTATGTTAAAGGTGATTTTTCTTTCGAGAATCTATACATACATAACCTGCCGGATGACAAAAGACAACAAATCCTGGATTATAAGCTGATGGTTTATTTATGCAGCGGCACAGACAGCGAAAGATTGGATTGGTTCAGGACAATCAACATAGCAGGCGAGAAATTGACTGAACAGGAATTGAGGAATGCAGTTTATTCAGGCTCATGGGTTACAGATGCAAAAAGATATTTCAGCAAAAGCGGTTGTGCGGCTCATAGTATTAGCAGCAATTACCTGAACGGTTCATCCATTCGCCAGGATTATCTGGAAAAGGCTATTGACTGGATTTCAGGCGGTAAAATTGAAGAGTATATGGCCAGGCACCAGCATGATATAGATGCAAAAGACTTATGGACATATTTCCAAAGAGTAATTGAGTGGGTTCACAGACTTTTCCCAAAATACCGCTCGGAGATGAAGGGAATAGAATGGGGCGCTTTGTATAATAAATACAAAGACCTTGTTTTTGATACAAAAGAATTAGAAGATGAAATCTTAAAATTGATTGATGACGATGATGTTCAGAGTACAAAAGGGATTTACTATTACTTATTTACAAAAGATGAAAAGCATTTGAGCCTTCGCCAGTTCGATGATAAGACAAAAAGAAAAGTTTATGAGAAACAGGAGGGTATTTGCTCAATCTGTAAAAAGCATTTTGAATTAACAGAAATGGAAGCAGACCATATTATTCCCTGGCATCAGGGCGGCAAAACAATAATAGAAAATTGCCAGATGCTATGCAAACTTGACAACAGGACGAAATCGGGGAAGTAGGGAGGATACCATTATTGAACTGTTGGCTTAGAATCTATTAATTATTATCGGGAAATCCTGAATCCGGTTTCTATTTAAATAAATCATGAAACTATTCTAAAAACATTGCAGAAGTAATATGCAGCCGGTTACTTCCCACAAATACTCCACTTCCCGCCTCAAAACAAACCATTTATATGACCTTTAAATTCA
>DAINRZ010000012.1:0-17204 GCA_036741575.1 Kapaibacterium sp. (SeqCode) | reverse complement strand
ACAAGAAAAACTAATTTTCGGGGTGGCAATAGCCACTAAAACCAAACTTTATTATATTAATTGACACATTCTTTGGATATTAATCAAAGCTATTATATATTTGTGGACTTATATATTAAAGTTTTGTTGCGCCCGTAGCTCAATTGGATAGAGCGTTGGATTCCGGTTCCAAAGGCTGGGGGTTCAAGTCCCTTCGGGCGTGCATGGGATGTTTAATTTTAAATAATTGGAAAGGTATGAAAGAAAAAAATTACGACGACGAAAACGAGAACTTTGAAAATAGACCGCAAAGGAAAAGTGACGATGACAATAAGATATTGAAAGTACAAGAACTTATACAGAGCCAAGGAAAGAAAATCCTTACCATAGCCCTGGTTGTAATTATTGCTATCGGCGCTTTCATAATAATAAAGATAAATATTGACAAGAGTAACCAGGAACATGCCGACAATGCATCCCATGCCCTATCGCGCATCATTTCATACTTCCAGCAGGCCGACTACGAGAAAGCTTTATACGGAGATACCTCTAAAACTATCAGAAATGAAAAGATTATTGGCCTAATAGAAATTGTTAATAAATATGAAGATACACCCTCGGGGAAAATAGCGGCTCTTTATGCTGGCGATTGTTTTGCTGGACTCGATAACTACAAAGAAGCAGAGAAATATTACGAAATAGCTATGTCGGCAGAATCCGAATTGGTGCTTATGGGCGCTAATGCAGGTATGGGGGCGTGTTCCGAAATGAAAAACGACTATCAGTCTGCCGTAAAATATTACGAAGCTGCCGCTGTAAAAGCAATTGCTTCCGATGTTAAGAACAGATACCAGTTCTATGCAGCTCTTTGCTCCGAAGAAGTCAAGGATTTCGATAAAGCAGCTGAATTATATAATGAAATAATAGCCGAAAACAAATCACAGTTTGTTGGTTATTCCAAAGCAGGCCTTACACGAATCGGAAGGACTGTAGAATAAATGGCACGAAAATTGCCAAATATAAATTCGTATTTTTTGCAATTTTAATGTAAGTCATTGAAAATAAAATATGATTATTAATAATAAATTTGTTGTACATAATAATTTTTTTACGGAGGTAACATGCATCGATTGTTTCGTTTGAGCTTACTAGCGGTAATACTGAGCTTCCTGGCTTTCGGCCAAAGCGAAGCGCAAGTAAAACCGACGGCTTTGATATCCGGATCGCTGAAAGCAGGCGATGTCAGGGTATTCCTCAAGGATACAGTGTATATTATCGATCGGGACTTTGTAATCGGTGGTACTCTTATCATTGAACCGGGTACCTTAATTCGCTTCAACCCGAACTCGAGAATGATCGACTCGACAGGCGGCAGGATTATAGCCGACGGCGCAGCCAGGGCTGATTATTTTGCCAATCCTGAAAACGATAATCCCAATGACCTGGGTAACCAATACTCAGCCACCCAGGGTTATGCCGACCTTAGATACTTCCTTTGGGAAGAAAGCGACGGCGTCAATAATTCAGCAGTGACTGATACTACTATTACTGTTTTAACTCCCAGAGACCTGACAATTAATGATAACAGGTACCTTATAAACGGTGCCAATCCTTTCCCGGTCGGGCCTTATCAGTATCGCTCCAAAGGCAACTATGTTCATAACGTACTTTTGAATATTAATAAGAGAAAAATAATGGACTTCCAGCCCGTTGCCGGTGGTAATGGTAAATACATGGTGCCTCCGTACGATCCGGACGGCAACATTGGCGACCCCGGCGACCAGGTAGTTGTTATTCCTTTCGAAAAAGCAATCATGTTTACAGCTGCTCGCTTATATACCGATCCTTCTTCTGATATTAAGTTAAGGATTAATCCCTGGAAACGTACTCAGGAAGGCGATATAAACGTAGCTCCCGAAACAATTACGTTTAAAGCCCAACCGGCAAACAACATGTCTCTCGAATACGGGCATATAGTTGTATTGCCTGGTGCAAGGGCAGCTTTCTTCCGTAACTGCTCTTTTGAAGGTTTAAGAAAAGACACTACAGTTGACCGTTTCGATTATTACGATCCTTCATCGTTGCCCGAACTCAATGCAACCCAGTTGGCTTCGCTCAACAACAATCTGAGGCTTTTGACAAACGGTACAGGCGGTGCAATAGCTACTTATTCATCGAGGACATGGCTCTTGAACTGCCAGTTTATCGATAACTTTGCACGCCACAAAGGCGGCGCACTTGCAATGATGCAGTCGCCCGATGGTTACCCGAATGCAAAAAACCTCTATCCTAAATATTATAGGGCAGACAAAAATCCCAACATTACAATGAAAAACGGAGCCATTTCCGATATTAATACAAAAGTTAACGCACTCAACCAGGATGACCCGCAGATCGACCTTTTGGACGAAATCGACGACCTCGACGGCGGCCCGCTTGGTATGGAATACTATGATGATTATGACAGGCAGGCTTTCGACGATGCACGCCTTTCGGTTCTTCTCGGCAGGGTTCGTAACAATACATTCCTGCGCAACAGGGCTCAGCTTGCCAATTATGGCACGGTGTGGTCAGGCAATCCTCCTGCTCCGCAAATTAAAGACCTTGTCGAAAAAGCCAAAGCTGGCCGTGAATATGGCGATATAGCTTATGGCGGTGCAATCTACATTGCAGGCAAGAAAATTGACGATGAATTTGACGATACACATATTGAAATCGGCTTAGGTATCAACAATTCTATTAATGTTGCTTATCAATCCAACCCATTAGTATTCCCTGAACCCGATGCTTTGTTCATGAGGGAAAACAGGGCATACAACTACCAGGCTTCCGATAAATCGTTCGGCGCACGCGGCGGCGCTATTTATATCGGCAGGAATACATCAATGATAGTTGCCGGCCAGTTCTACTACAACCAGACTAACGTTCCTTATATGCAGGATAAAAACCTGGTTTCCGAACCTGAACTTATTAAGTTTGCCGGCAGGTATTCACGCGGTGGTGCAATATATCTCGAAAATACCGATGCACGCCTGACAGTACGCGGCGGCCCAACCCGCGATGAAGATATGGATAATCCAAATCCTACAGAATTCGTTGGTAACCGTTCGGCATCCGGCGGCGCTATATATGTTGCCGGTACAAGGTATAGAGACTTAATGTCGCCAATAATCGGTGGTTTTGACAACACAATAACTGCAAGAGATTATGGCTTCAATATTAAATTCCTCAACAACGAAGCTCAGGTTGACGGCGGCGCTATCTGCACAGAAAGAAACACTACAATTTACGGTGCAGGCGGCTTGCAGGCCAACCAGATTATCGGTTACGGCGGTAAGTTCCCGGTAAAATTTGAAAACAACATGGCAGGTTTCTCTGGCGGTGCTGTTAAATTCTATGTTCCCGACGGTACTCTCGATCCTGAACTCCGCGCAGTACACATTGTCCGTGCAGAATTTATCAACAACCAGGTTGGTAATATCGATGCAATGTCGGCTTATGTACCTACAGAAGAAAGACAGTATATTGCCGGCGGCGGCGCCGTTTATTCGGTAAATGCCGACCTCAACCTCGTTAAAGGTGTTGAATTCCGTGCAAATAAAGTATATAATGGTAATGGCGGCGCCATTGCTTTGGTACACCCGATGACTTCCAAACAGAGATTCTTCATTACAGATATTGATGAAGTAAATTGGGAAAATCCCAACATGATTTTGGCAAACAGCTATAAATCTAAAAACGAAGTTTTTGCTTATTCAGTCAATGACCCGAGCCTCTTTGATTACCCGGCTGACGAAAGAATGATGACAAGGTTCTATGACAACGAAGTTATCGTCGATCCCGAACTTGCCGATCAGTTAAACGGCTCCGGCAATACTCAGATCAAATCAGGACCTCACGAGACAAATGCTTCATGGAATGCTTTTGCCCCGGCAGGAGACGCACTTTGGGTTGTAGGTACTAATGGTGCAATAATTAAAATGGTAGGCGGAGCAAAAGACTCCGAATCAAATTATATGAATGCTCAGATTTCTATTCATGATGTCCATTTCACTTCCGAGCAAGTGGGCTATGCAGTAGGCGATGCAGGCGTTATCCTGAAAACTACTAATGCCGGCCTTACATGGGTAGAAAAAATCAGTAATACAAATAAAAACCTCTATGCAGTTGCTTTTGCCAATGCAAACCTTGGCTGGGCAGTTGGTGCCGACGGCAGGATTGTAAAGACTACAAACGCCGGCGAATCCTGGACAGTTATTAATCATGCAGTTACTACAGAAAACCTCAACGATGTAGAATTCGTTGACGTATTAAGAGGTATTGCTGTAGGCAACAATGATGGCGTTCAGGGTGTAATCCTTGTTACAACCGACGGCGGTAATACATGGGCTGCACAGAACTCAGCCACACCAAATGACCTGAAAGATATCGAATTTATTGGCGACAACACAGCTCTTGCAGTTGGAACATCCGGTGTAATAATTAAAACTACATCTGCATGGACAGATGCATGGGGTACTATATACAACGACCTTGCTGAGAGCTTTAATGCTATCGATTTTGCTGCAGACAGTATTGGTTTTGTAGTTGGCGACGGTGGCATAGTTCTTAAGACTATCAACCAGGGTACTTCCTGGACAGAAACTAATGCTACAAGTAAAAACCTGTATTCTGTTTATGCAGAATCGAAAGATGTTGCATATGTTGGTTCACAGCTTGGCCTTATCAGGAAAACCACAGACGGTGGTACAACTTGGGCAGACGCTGTTCCAATCAATACCAATATTGCTGATGTAAACCGTTACCATCCAATGCTTACTAACCTGAACCTTCCCGAAAACGGTATAGGCCTCGGTGGTGCATTATACATCCTCGATGAAGTTTCGATGGATAGGGCAAACAGAATTGACAGCGTTAATTTCAACCGTGTAAGGATGCAGAACAATAAAGCATTCAGCGGTGCTGCAATTTATTCGGACAACTACGAATTACAGTTGAAATTCTCACGTTCGCTGATCACAGGCAACGAAGCTTACTCCACAATCGGCTGGAATCAAAACTATATCTATAGTGCCTTCAGGCCCGATCAGGAAAATTATATTAATTATGCATCCAGCGACCTTGCAGCAGCAGTAATCTATGGCGAAGCAATTGGCCCGATTCCTGCAGTTTCGGCTCCCGAAGCTGGTAACTCCATATATAACAACGTAGCAAGGTTTATCGTAAGGCTTCCCGATGCACCAAATACAAAAGGTGTATTACTCGGTTCAACAGGCCTTGGCCTTGGCGGCACCGATACACTCCGCGGCAACTATTGGGGCAGGACAGACGGTAATGTTTTCCTTAAGATTGAAAACAGAAAACCTCTTAAGATTCAGGACTTAGACGGTGACGGTTACTTTGAAGACACTACCTGGTACGACCCGGCAGTTATTGAAACCTTCTTTGTCGAAACAAACTGGAACGGTTCCATTTATAGCTCCGAAACTCTTAAGAATCAAACTCATCTCAGGTACACTTACAAATATGATATCAATGATAATAGTGCAGACCCGAGAGACCAGGGACCATTTGAATCTTTGAACCGCTACCAGTACGTACCTGTTCCCTTAAGGAACCAGGATACACCTGTTTACGATGAGAATCTTACCGGCACACACAGCTTCCCCGAAAGAACTGTAATGTCCGGAAATATGTATGATATTTACGACAAAGGCACCGACATTAAGACAATCGATTATTCCCACAGGAATATGAGTCCTATTGAAGACTTTGCCGTTGGTATTCCGCCGCTCTTAAGGAGATATACAGATCCTTCGTATCCATCAGGATGGGAAGATGACCTTGGCTATACTAAATACGTTCGCCGCTGGATAAGGGATCCCTTCATTGTCGATAGTTTAATTGACATGAACCCTGATAATCGTAAATATGAAATAATAAGAGTACTCCAGGATGAATGGCGTCCTGACAGAAACGGCAGGTTCTACCATCCAATCGGTTATCCGCTTTATCTTGAAACTCAGGTTAATTACGACGGCGAATCGCAGCTTGCAAACCATGACAAGAGATTGCTTAATGAAAGTGTATTCTATGTAATAAACAGAAGAACGAGCGACTTTATAAGGGTCAACCTGAAGCAGGTTTCCGAAGACGGCCCACGCCGCGAAATTTTCAGGGCAAGAGTTGAATTCGTTCCCGATTCATCAAACAGGAATGAATCTGACCTTACAAGAAGAAGAAGCGAAGAAGGCCTGCTTACTTTTGGCAATCCTCTCGTTGATTTCGACAAGAATCCTTATAATGAGGCTGCAGCCACACTGCTTGGCAGGAAATACAACAACCAGTACAGCCAGTCTGGCCCCTCGAATACATTCGGCAAACTTAATAAAATATTCTCCAACAGGCCTGATATGCCTCCGGACAATGACAACAATATGCAGACATTCTTCGGCGGTGAACGCTATAGGGCATTGCCAGTAGCAGTTGGCGATTCTGTTCTTGTTATTTCCAGGACTGTACTCTGGAGAGATGGCGGCGATATCGCATTGCGCGGCGGCTTGTTATTCAGAATAAATGAATCGACACGCGCACCTGAATTTACACATGAAGTAATCGACCTTCAGGTTGATACAATTCACAGGTGGCTGCCTAGCGAATATCCGTGGGAAGACTTCTTAGTTGAAAATCATATAACCACTTTCCTTAATAAGATATTTGTTTCCGAAGACAGGATTTATCCCTGGGTAGAAGACCAGACAAGAAACGGTCAGCAGTTCTCGACAAGGTCGGTACTTGGAGGACAGGGCATCGACTCTATCCTTACAGTTACAGGCCGTGACAGTTCGCTGTTCTATGATCCAAGGGCTCTTCTCTATCCGGATAAATATACTCAACTTACATTCAAATGGAACGTTGCAAACAATACCGGCCTTGCAAGGTGGTTGCAGGCAGATACAATCTTTGCAGCAAACGATCCGGTTTACAGGACGGAAGATGAAAGAGACGGAGACGCGCTCGGCTTTATGGAACTACGCGGTATGCCTATCAATCCTTACGTTGTACCCGGTGGTGAAAAATGCACATTGGTGGTAGAAAACTATCCGCCTCACTGGAGATCAGTAGATGTATTGAAAGAGCTTCCCGATGATATGAAAGTCGGTCAAGATACAATCGATCAGTTCATCAATATCTTCCCGAAATATTTGTTCGCAGGAAAATATGACCTTACAGACCCAGTTAATCCGAATGCAAGATATCTGCAGCAGGATACAATTAACAGCGGGCAGAATTACTTTGCACAATATGTATTCGATGTATTTGTTGTTGATAGTATGCCGAGATTCATTCTGCCAGGTGAAACTGAAGACCAGGTGACAAGAAGGATTAACGGCTTGCTCGGAACCGGAGATGTTGAAACAGAACCTTATGTAGTTTATACACCTTCTGATTATACATGCTATGATATAGACCAGGATGTTCTTAGGGCTAACCTTACTTTCGGCGACAAAGGAGCATTAAGGTTGAAGGTTGACTTTAATACCGATGACGAAGCAGAGGATATGTCCAAGACAACCAAGGATGGATATAATGGCCTCGGAGCATGGGACTATAGGTATGGCAGGACAGCTTACGGCTTTGCTAATATTGCTGTAAGAGGCGATGATTTGGTTTACCTCGATATAGAAGAAAACACTTCATGGGGTACTGATAACGTATTCATTAATCAGGCAAGGCCGATTTGGATGAAAAATGATGATACTCATCAATATATCCGCAAATTCGACGACCCGACAGCTTGGGACGAATTTGCATCCGACTTTACTACATATGGTAAATTAAGAATCGAAATTCCAACCGATGAAGCATTGCAGATATTACTGCCAAGATACAGGCAGGCATATGAATATAATGACGATACTACTTTTGCAGTCGTAGTAAACGATGGGCACAGCGGTATAAATATTATGGAAAGGGAAGTTGTTGTCAACATAGCACCACAGATAACAAACAACGATCTGCCCGATGCTAAGGAAGACTTCGACTACAATCCCGATTTGCTTGATTCTTCCAGGAGAATAAAAGTAAATGACCCGAATATGGATCAGTGGCATTCCTTCCACCTCGTTTATGCAGATACGATTGCCGATGAACTTGGTACAAGAAGATTCGACAATATCGTACCCAGGGATCCTTGCTATCCCGAAGCAGGCGAATGGGATCTTACCAACCTGAAGACTACTCCCAAATGGATCAGGATAAATCAGGAAAGCGGCCTTCTTTATGGCACTCCAGGTATTGACGATGCACCAAGGAATATTACAATTACAGTATTTGTTGAAGACGAATACGGTTTGAATGATGTCAAGACATTTGAGATTTACGTAGATTCTACACGCCACAATCCGTCACTTACCGACTTGCCAAAGGTTATCTGCGTTGATTATGGCAGGCCATACAGCGATACTTTGTATGCTTACGACAAAGACCTTCTCCGCGGATTTATCGGCATTGACGATAATGAATCATGGGTCGAAGAACTTACTATAGAAGTAGTAAAACCTGCCGGTGTATTCACAATAGAGCCTTCTACCATAAAAGGTATTAAAGAAGACGGACAGGAAAGAGTAAAATTCGTACTGAAAGCTAACAGCCTTGTATTTGATGAAGCTGACAGGGATCCGGACGGAAAAGTTACTATTGAAGTAAGAGTAACAGATAAAGCCGGCAACTCATCAACTCGCCAGTACAGACTTAAATTCAGCGATGAAACTGTATTTATCTGCCCGATAAAAGTATCGAATGCTAAAGGTGCATTCCAGTTAATGGAATGGGGCGTTGCATCCAAGGGCTTACCGACAACAGGCGACGGAACTGACGGTGGAGCTGTAGGCAACCTCGATTACACATTCTGCGAATATGAATTGCCGCCGATACCTCACCATGACGTTTTTGACGTTAGATGGGAAATACCTCTGACAAACGGTACATTGAGAAATATCTATCCGGCAGCCAAAGACGGTGTAACAGACGAGAAGATCTACAGGGCTACGATTCAGTCCGGTGGTGAAGAAGGTGTTACTACTAACCATTATCCCGTCACAATAGAATGGGATATGGCTGACGTACCAGCATATAATGATAAAACAAAGAATCCTACTGGTTCTACATGGTGGTTGCAGGATGCTCTTTCAAACGGTAATCTTTTCAGGTTCAATATGAACGACATCACTGTAATGCCTGTAAGACCCGGCGATATAACATACGAAGTAGTCGGTACAACAGTTAAAGTAACGATAAACAGGCCTGCAATCGACAAATTTGTTATTAAACACGTTTGGGCAGATCCTCTGCCTGTTGATGAAGGTGCAGGATTACCTACTCAGACTATGATAACATCAGTAACACCTAACCCGTTTGTCGATAACAGTACAATTTACTTCGACGTTGCTAATAGCGGCGATGTAAGGCTTGAAGTTATCGATGCGCTTGGCCAGGTGGTTAACGTTCTTAATGCACAGTATTACAACCCGGGTTCATACAACTGGTCATGGAACGGCAAGGATATGAAGGGCAACTTCGTTTCCAACGGTACATATACAATCAGGCTCGTATCGGGTTCGGTTACATCTGCATTTAATGTTGTTATCATGAAATAAATCATATTTACCGGGTTCCCCCTATATGGGAGCCCGGTAATTAAATTGAATATGATAAATTTAATAATAAATATTAAGAGGTTTGGTATGAAAAAATATCTAAAGATTGCAATAGGAGTGATGGTCCTTTTAGGATTATCTCTTCCGGCAACTCTGCAGGCGCAGGTTTACAGCGAATACGACCTTCCCTATAAATCTGCATTCAGGGGTGATGTAAGGGTTCAGTTCTATGACATTTCGGCAGAAGCAACTTCTAATGAAATATATGTGAATCAGTTCTTCCTGCCCCCCAATGAATCATTTATCGACAGGGATAACGGTTATGCAAAAATCCCAATCGGTTTCACTTATGATTTTAACGGCAATCCATATAACGAAGTTTGGGTTAACATCAACGGATTCATTACATTCGTTAGCCCGGGCAATTATCCGCCGTTTATTCCATCAGTAGATCCACAGGGACTTTTTATATCCAGTTCATCATATCCTGATAATGTAATTGCGCCATATTGGGGTAATCATTATTACAGAACAGCAGACGATAATGCCGGCAAAACACCCGGTGTAGATAATTTGTTTACTCTGTCGAAAATTAGCTATCTGAATATTACTGCTGCTGACGGCCACAAGATTCTTATAATACAATGGAAAGACCTGAATGTAAACTTTATCGACCCTGATGATGCACATTCAGTTACATCGAGTGTGGCTACTTTCCAGGTTATTTTGCACGAACAGATTGACGGTAATACAAAACTCGGAGATGTTGAATTTGCTTATGGTCCCGCCGGCGCAAACTTAAATGTAACACGTGAATCAAAACTTATTACTTACGGTTGCGCTATTGGTATTAAAGGCGATGCTTTGGATTTCATTAACGGCCTTGTTATTGAAAACAATGAAGAGTTTCTGGATGTAGCACCTGCTGTTATTGCCGACTCAGCAAGAAAATCAAGAAGATTATCGGGTGTTTGGCAGCCTTCGAACGGTACTGATACAACAATCCTTTTCCGCTCGATGGGTAAATACAGGGAATACGAAAAATGGGGCGATGGCGACGTAGATTTCTCGAAGACTAAGGGTCAGAAACACAACGGCCTACCCCAAAACAGGTTTGTAACAGTTAACGATGCATGGCTAATTATGCGTGCAGTTGCCGAAAGGCATCCTTTGGACAGCGTTCTGTTCCGTCAGGCATTCCATGGTGATGTGAATCATAACGGAAGATATTTCTACGACTTTGATAAGATGGTAATTAATCCCGTTGACAGTCAGTATTATCCTACAAAGGTTCCACTGTTCTGGAGGGACGACCACTATTCAGAAAATCTTGATAATCCTGATTATAGTGTTCCATCTTTGCAGCAGCTTTATTTCGAAGTAAATGAACTCGACGCTTCTTTGATTTTAGCTTACATTTCTGCTCGCTTGCCCGAACTTCCTTACATAATTGACAGTGTCCTTATTAATGGAAGAATAGGCGCTGATAGCGAAGCTAACGGAATTGAGTTTGGTAAACCTGAAAATCTGGGCAACAATTACTACAATATTCCTGTTTATTTTAATGGTTCGATTAATGACTTTGCTATTAGATTCGATATCGATGCCGAAGTAATTAATACAATCAGCAACGAAGAAAACGGCCAGGTGGTAATGACCACAAACGGAACAGACAGAGTTGTTGCAATTGGCAACGGCAAGTTTGACTCTTCAAATCCATTATTCTTTGTTACTGTTAGAACTGATAAGAATGTTATAGAGGCAAATAATATTAAATTGAATGAAAAAGATGCTAATACAATATCTTTGAATTTAACATCTATAGAGAATGGATCGAACAATGAAATTCTTTCGCAGAATACACCAAATCCGTTCAATATGAACACTACATTCAATATTAATATACCCGAATCCGGATACTATACTCTTTCAATTTTTGACCTTATGGGCAACAAAATTAAAGATGTAGCATCGAATAACTTCCAGTATGGCAGCCACCTTATCACTTGGGATGGCAAAGATGCTGACGGATCAAAATTATCTGCCGGAACATATGTTTATAAGCTTACAGGACAAAATGTTTCGTTGTCTAAGAAACTTATTGTATTCTAATTAGAAATGACAATCAAAACGGCAAATATTATATGTATTATCTGTGTGCTGCTTTTCGGCAGCACACAGGTGATGCTTTTCGCATCCGTAGATGTAAACCTTAAATCATCTTCGGTTGTTGATGTTTGCCGCGAGGAAGAAAAAAGGGAAGTAATAATATCAGTAAATATCGGCAATGTGAAAGTTGAAGATAAACTTTTCGGATATGAATTACAGTTGAAATTTAAAAAAGGGAGAATTAAATTCTTTGAGACCCTGAAAATAAATACACTAAGTGAACCATGCAAATACCTGCTTGATGAGTTTACAGATTCATCGGCTAATATTCAGGGGCTTATGGGTGGTGTTGCTACTCCTATATTTGGCAATAAAGCTCTCGTAGCAATAATTGGGCACTACACAGGTGAATGTCCTGACTCAGTTGATATTGATATTGAGTATTTCGATCCTGTAGATGGATATACAAATACTATAGGTTCTTTGAATGGCACTAAAGTAATAGCAGTCGTTGCACAAAAGGATGACAGGTATCTATCTACAAGTATTGATTCGAACATTTTGAAAGTAGTTGAGAATAAAATAACTGTTCCATTTAGATACACAACTAATCCATTAATTGATAACAGGCTAAGCAAGGTAACGTATAAAATAGAGCATAACATACCCGATAGAATTGAGTTAATTAGTATTAATTCTAAAGGCGGAAATGCTGAAGTCAAAAACCTTGAAGGAAGTAACGGAAATTTTACTTTTGACTTGATGCTCAACAGTCAAGAAACCACAAACGAATTTATTGCAAGTTTTCAATCGCTCTCAAATGATGATTATAACGGTATAATGTATATTAATGCTTTATCTGTTAACGAATGTGCTTGCGCAACAAATTTTACAGGCGACAGCGTAACAATAATACATAAAAAGGATTCTGTGCATGATACAACTTCTGCTGTGGATTACTTTTTTGAAAATTTTAAAAGAGACAAAATAGCAACTAAAGAAAATGAGATATTCATTAATAACATATTGATAAATAGAGAATTAAATATTTATGATATAAATGGAAATGTTATTTACTGCGAATACCGAATCGAAGATACAGGTGCCAGAGTTAATATTTCCCATCTTATTCCCGGAGTTTATTTTATAAAATACGGGATGATAAATAACGGAATAAAAAGAATTATGTTAATAAAATACTAATGTTAATTGTACTAAGTACTAAGGAGGTTTTTATGAATTTAAATCTATTGCGTCAAAGAAGCCCAAGGATAATGCTTGGTTTGATCATGCTTCTAGCCATAATAGCAGCATCGTCAGATTTTGCTTTTGGCCAGAAGGTAAGGCCTGCTATTCCAATTCTGAGTTTAACCGGAAAAGGTAGCACCTATGACAAATTATGGTATCCCGACGGCATTTTACGTATCTCACCCTCTGACAACGTTGAAGGTAATGTCAAGGAATATGGCAACGAGATACTTGTACCAGTGTTCATAGACAACAAATGGACAAAATATCCCGGCGTTGGCGAATCGGACGAAGATGTCACAGGAACAATTTATGGAGATAAATTTGTTCCGAAGGAAGTTTATTCTTTCGAGTTTAAAATTCACTATGATAGCACTGCTTTCCGCTGCGTCGGTATTCAGAAGTTCCATCCATACCAGGACCAACAGGATAGAAGGTTTATTGTGAACTGCGGAAACAATGTTGGGCAGTATTACGAACCTTTAGCAAAAGATTTCTATATTGAATGGAATGATTATAAAGATCCTACTTATAGATCATTTTTTGCGCTTGAAGAACAGCCCGACGTGGAAAAAGCAAAAGGAAGAACGATAAAAATTACCGGTTCATCTTCCAAACCACTCCCTCGCTGCTGCCTTGCAAACGAAGACTTTAGGGTATTGCTGTATATCAGGTTCAGAATTGTAAACAACGGCAATTTAGGTTCATACAAAACTCCCATTTACATTGGCAACGATACCATTATTTATAACGATATGAACGTTTGTATGGACAGGCCGTTTGACAATCTCTACAATAAACCAGGCTATACACCTTCTGAATGGCCTGATGATTATCCTGATCCAAATCCTACAAACAATCCGAACCTAATTACCAATATAGCCGGCCTTGGTGGTTTCCATAACTATATTGTTACCGATCCTACCAATGAAAATACTTCATCTGAATATATGAGGTCAACAGGTATCAGGTACCGCGAAGGTGTTCTCTGGGCATGGTTCTTCACTCAATCACCCAATCTTGGATTTGATGTGCCGGATGCCTTGATTACAGATCCTATCGTTGAGGAAGACCCCGAATTGCAAAAACCGGAACTCTTGATGCTGAAAGAACCAATCACTGTTGATTGGAACAACCTTGGAGAAATTCCGGCAAAAAGAAACATCCAGCTTCTCAATCTTCTTGATGATTCCAGGATAATGGATCTAGAAATTGTTTCGGACCAGAAATGGCTTGTATTCAATACAATAGATGGTCCCGGTTTGCAAAATCCTATCCGCAACGAAACTGACAACGATATTATTCCATGGATAGACAGAGGTATACTAGGCCCCTTCGACGAAAATGACCCGAATGACGACGACACCGAAGATGATGGTGATGTAATACTTCAGGTAAAATGCGACCCGAATAAATTGACAGATATTCCTAACGATGCTGACAAACCAGGTATTTATGTAGGTTATCTTACTTTCAAATCCAAATATATGAAAGAGTCGCCCATTAGGCTTAAGGTTACTTTCATTTATTTTAAAACTCCCGATGAATGGATGGTTGATTATAGAAAACCAGGTATTGAACTGACCATAAAGAACTCGAGAGGTTTAGATCCAAATAATCCTAATTTGCCTCCCGGGCCTGATTCAATAAAATTGATTTTCGGTACTGGTGAACGCGCTACTAATACTGTTGACTCACTTTATGGCGAATATGCCAGGTTAAGTGAAATGTTGGATCCTTTTGACGCTCGATGGTTCCCGACAGCTGACTGGGTACCCCAAGTTGATTTGGGACCTGCAACAGAAAACAACCTGAGGCTATTTGGTTATGGCGATTGGGCTCCTAATACATACAATCCCCACAGCAACTCAAGGGATATCAGAAGCATTAAAGATGTTGACGAGTCCTTGATTTATTACTGCAAGTTTAATCCGGGCCACCCGAACACATTTCCTGTAACTATCGAATGGAATGCAATGGACTTCCCGGAAGGTTCAATTTTATATTTACGTGACGCTATTAACGGCAGTTTCTTTAATGTTGACATGAGGAATTCTACTCCGCTTCCCGGCGACCAGAGGTTCTCTTATGTTATCAATGACCCGAAATATACCGAGTTTATTATTGAATATACTCCCGCACGTATTATTGAATATTTGGACAATGACGGCAATCCGATAATTAAAAAAGGCTGGAACCTGCTTTCGTTGCCTGTAAGGCCGGTAAACTCGAAATACAATGCTGTTTACCCACATGCAATGAACAAACCTTATAAATTCTCGCTCAGCCAGTATCAGGAAGTTGAAAACCTCACACCCGGCGTTGGTTACCTGATTAAATACAGCGATGTAATCGATACAAGGTTTGCCGGTTCGTTTATCGGTGAAATTTCCAAATCGAAAGGCTACAACAACGTATTATATCCCGGATGGAATACTGTTGGTGCACTTTCGGTTCCAACAAGCATAAATGAAATCAGTTTCGACGCCTACGAGAATACGCAGGTGCCAGATAAAGCTTTCACAAAGAGGTATGGCGTATGGGGTTACAAAACTAACCGCGGTTACGAAGAAGTATCTACTCTGGAACCAGGACTTGGTTATTGGATTAAAATCGGTATCGAACTCGACCCGGTAGGATCCGAACAAGCTCATGGTTATTACAAACTTGTACCGCCAACAAGGATTATCTCAACTGAAGATGTATATGCTGAAAGGTTCGAAGCCTATAACAATAGTTCCAAACTCGTTGTAAGGGACAATATGCAGAGCGAAGGCAGCGTTTATATTTCATCAAATAAAAATATCAACGTTAATAACTTCGAAATGCCTCCGGTTCCCCCGGCAGGATTCTTCGACATCAGGTTTAACGGTAATACAAGGCTCAACAACAGCAATGTTTCTATCGTTAAATTGCAGGGTGTAGAATTCCCGATTTCCGTGAACATTGAAAATGCTACATCAGAGTTTGAGATTAGGGATGCCGTTACTAATGAATACCTTGGCACAATAAGCGCCGGCACATCCAATGCAGTTGTAATCAACTCTTTGAAAGGTAATTCTATTAAAGTTATCAGGGCAGAAGAAGCTACGGTTGCAGGATTTAATTTCAGTATTTATCCCAACCCCGCCGAAATCGAAGCTGGTATAAACTTTACATTGCCCGAATCCGGCAACGTTACAATCAAATTGTACGACATAGTCGGCAATGAAGTTGCTACAGTTGTGAACGGTGTTTACTACAATGCAGGTGATTTTACTGTTCCGTTTAACGTAACAAACCTTGCAGGCGGTAAATATATTGCAAAGATAACAGCTGGCTCGTATTCTTCAATCAGCTCTGTTTCTGTTGTAAGATAACAACCTGATTAGTTTTTAGATAATGGGCAACAAAGGGCTAATCCTTGTTGCCCATTTAATTATATACAAGGTAAATAGTATGCAAAAGTTTTTATTGAAGCTCTTTATTATTCTGAATATTACAGTTCCCGGATTACTAATCGGACAGGAAACTGTAAAGTTTAACATTTCATTTAGCACTGATAACAGTAAAGCATTTACTGCTCTATATTTTGGTGCCGATAAAACTGCTACTCCCGGCTTAGATACTCTATTGGGAGAAAAAGACCTGCCGAATGTAAAGCCTCCTGGCGATCCGCACGGTTGGTTTATATTCTTTGACAGTACACTTAATTACAATGTAGTTTCATATGTCGACATGAGGCCGTTTCCAGGTATTAATCCTGTTGTTTATCAGTTAGAAGTACAGAATATTGTGAGATATATAAACTTCTCATGGAAACCAGTGATTTCTCCATTGATTGATTCAATTTTTCTCGAAGATAATTTTGAAGAATTGGATATTGTCAGAGAAAATATGGCAACAACCAATAGTTATACTCATGACACTTGGAAAAGCGACATAGATAAGTATTTTATAAAAGTATGGTATAAAACAGGCATTACAAATGTCGAAGAAGATAAAGGCACCGTGAACGGTTTGATAGCTTACAAGGATGAAACTATTATATTTGACACTGGAATAATTGAATATAGAATATTATCACTTGACGGAACAGTATTAAATGACGGCACAGGCAATGGTTCTGAAAAATACTTGAATATTGGTTATTATCCTGCAGGTATCTATTTTATTGAAGCAAAGGCAATATCAGGAAAAATATTACATGAGAAAATACTAAAATATTAA
>DAINRZ010000011.1:0-17288 GCA_036741575.1 Kapaibacterium sp. (SeqCode) | reverse complement strand
AAGGGGTGTGCTCCGTGTCGTCGAGCGGCACTTCGCGAATCCTTGCCGGGTTGGCAGTGGGGCGGTGTTAACCGGCGGGCACCCTGCTTGCCACCCAGTTAGAGCCTTTGTTGCCTGCGCCTTTGCCTATCATTTCCAAAATCCATGCTTCGTTGGCATCGGCAATTGAAAACGATTCGCCGGAGCTGTAGTAGCCGTATTGTGCCACAAGGCCGGTCATAACTTCGATAGCCTCGCGAGCTGTTTTGGAGCGCTGCAGGGCAAGATACATAAGGCTGCCGTAATCTATCAGGCCAAACGTATCCCTTAGCTCGGACCTGCCACCGAAGGTAGTTTCGCCTATCGAGACCTGGTATTCGTTTATGTTCCCGATAACGCTGTATGTCTTAGGCGCCTGAGGAATTTTGCCAAGGTATTTATGTGAATCCCAGTCATAAACTTCAATACTGTCGCCCGGTTTCCATTTTTTGGCAGGCGAGATGAAAAGAGGCTCCATAAAGCCGCCTGCATCGGCGTTGTAGGTTATCATAACCGAGCCGTCGGCGGAAGCGCCTTTTGTAACAATCAAATTCGTGCATGGTTTCATATTGTCCGGCACTGCCAGGGTCAATCCAACTAAAACTAACAGTATTACTGCAAATCTCTTCATAAACCTCTTTCAATAAATCATGAATTCTATATAAACATACAAGATACGAATTTTTTCGGTGATTTAAAAAACGCTTTCCGGGTTTGTCAATTAAAAAATCAATTGTAAACTGTGAAACTAAAAACTGATTAATGTGTTTATTACTCAATGGTACTAATTTTTAATGAGGGATGAGTAATGAAAAACAATATTAAGCTTATTATGATATTCTGCATGGCCGTATTTATGGCTTCCTGCTGCTGCAATAATCCTACTGATACCCCTGAAGAGAATGATTACTTCATGTTTGGCAGTTTTGCCGGCAATTGCGACGGAAAAATCTTTGTTGATATTTACAAACTGGAGGGCAACACCCTTTTCGAAGACAGTAAAAGGCGCTATCCCTCATTCGATGAAATGCCATATACAGGCAAATTTTATGAGATTGAATATGGTAATATTAAAGAAGCAAAGCAACTGATGAAAGATGTGCCCAGAGACCTTTTGGCAGAAGAAAACATGGTTGTTGGAGCTCCAAATGGTTTGGACAGGGGCGGTGTCATCATCCAGATTAAAGACGAAGGGGTAGTAAAAACCTGGCTTATCGATGCAAATGCAGAAAGAATCCCGGAGCCCCTGCGGGGATATGTTGAAAATGTCAGGGAAGTAGTTGATAAAATTGTTAATAATTAAAGGATTGCCAGCCATTATATACAGGCTGTCGATTGACAACAACAATGAACAAAATAACTAATGGCTCGCTCGATTAATTATTTAGTAAGCAAATTAGTTATATTTTTTCGCCGGAAAATACAAATACAGTTTTTTTGAATTGGGAGGTTGAATGAAATTATTTGTCATTTTGATTACATTGGCCGTTATGGCAGGCTGTGCAAAAGAAGACCCTGTTAAGCCGCATGAAGGCGATTATATCGTATTCGGTAGCTTTTACGGAATGTGCCAGGGCGAAGCATGTGTTGAGATTTTTAAATACGAGGGCGGAAAGTTATACGAGGACAGCAGGGATTTATACCCTTCTATGACAGAAATGCCTTATTCCGGTAGCTATACACAAATCGAGAATAAAATCACAGACGAACTCGAATATTTGCTCAAGAATATACCACAGGAATTGCTGGATTCGGGGCCTGCGACTTTCGGCGTTCCCGATAGCCGGGACCAGGGCGGGATGATTTTGCAGTGCAAAATCAACGGAGCCGTTAAATACTGGCTGCTGGATATGAATACCGATGCATTGCCTGACTATCTGCGGAATTATGCCGAAAGAATGAAAGCCGCGATAATGAAAATAAAGGGTATTCAATAAGTTCTTTACCCTGAGTCCGTGAATGAACGGATAGCATATTAGACACTGTAATTTTTGAGCTTTAGAATTTTTGCAGAATATTTAAATAAAATCAATTCAAAAATATTAACATCGATTGATTTAGTCTGCATAATGTATTTTCAAACATGGGCACGGCGCGCCGTGCCCTTACTGATTATTGCCCTATCGATATACTCAGTATAATGAAAAATTTCTTGAATAATATTGATTAAGTAAACCCTTATAATGCTAAAACTTCGGTATTAGCGCCAGAATTTTTTCAGTTATACTGCTGGTTTTGCAGGAAAAATCAGGGACATGGTTCGTATTAATCCGGTATGTTGCTTGTTATTTTTAAAAAAAAGGATTATTATGAAGACATTTTCTAACCTCTGTTTGCTATTACTGTTTTTAATATTTTCCAATCTTGGCTGCCAATGGACTTACCATCCGATAGTTAAAGACAGCAGCGGTTTCCTGTTCTCTGTACACCAGATAGAAAGCGACAGCGCCGGCATTATTTATTGCAGGGCAAGGGCCGGGGACGAAATCGATATTTATAATCCTTCTGCCGATTCCTGGAAAAGAGTAAATATTCGTGTACCAGTCGGAATGGCTTTGGATAAAAATAACAATCTATGGATTGCTTCGAACGGTGACGGGCTAGTGATGTACGACGGCACCGATACAGTAACATATAATCATTTGCTTATGAAATACTTCAGCGCATGGAATTCATGGGACATGCCACTGGCTGCAGGTATTTCCTGCGACGATAAGAATAATGTCTGGTTTGGATATGGGCCTTATCTTTTCAGGCTTGCTGCCGGAGAATTAAAAGCTTTCGATTTAGAGGAATTAGGCATTAATAAAATGTTTTTTGAAGAAGAGGTTAATTTCTATAAGGACAAATTGGTTTTCAGGGGAAATAACGGCTATAGTATAATTATTTTCGATCCGGAAAATCCAATGAATTATAGAGAAATACTTCTATCGGACACAGCGGGGGTGAAAGACAAACCAAAGGTTGATAAAATTATAATTCGCAATAACGAAATTTATTGCAAAGTAACCTATATCTGGGACTCAAATCCGGGTAAATTTGCAAGTATTTACAGGTTTAACGGCGATAAATTCGACACAGTGGCATTCGATTATCTGGGCGGTTACCAGGCATATTCAATACAGGATTTTGCTTTTGATGACTTTGGAAATACAGTGATTTTTGCATCTGTATGGGATGGTATAAGCTGGCATGGAGAGTTGGTTTATTACAGAGATTGGAAAAAAAGTGAAGTTTACAGGACACCGGTAATTGATGATCCGTACCAGCCTGTAAAAACAAGTTTCATGTTTGCAAATTCAATTCACCTGAAAGGCAGGGATGTCTGGATATGCTGGTGGTCGCTGGGAGTAATGAAGTTTAGCTCCACCACTGGCGGTTTTGCAGAGGATAGCAGAACTCATGGTAAACTCAGGCTGACACTTCGAAATCAATACCTGATATTAGAATACATAGGCGGTGATTATACTGCCGAAATTTATACATCCTGCGGAAGCAGGATTTTTTCCTGTAATAATATAAGGGAACTGGACATCAGCCGGTTCGCCAAAGGAGTGTATTTTGTCAAAGCCGGCAACTATACAGAAAAGTTCATTATCTACTAAATGGCCGTATTATTGAATATTACCCTAAGCAAGTAAAAACAGTAGAAAAAGTGATCTTTTGTGCAAAAATGACTGATGGCTAATAATATATTTATCTAACAATGTGGGTTAATTCACAGAAGTTTACCTCTATGAACAGATTATTCATGGTTCTATATTGGTAACTGTGGATAAATTTTTCTGACAATGGGGCAAGCCCCATTGCTGATAATACATATTCATGCAACAGGGGAGTTTGCTCCCTTGCAAATCCGGGATGAATCAAAGGGCGCTTTTAACTACTGCTATTTATCTGTCAATATACATGGTTGGCAATTATTGTGTAAACAGAGATTGTGTTAACATTATTTATTAAACAGATTTTTGATTTGTTCAATTTTCGTATTGTGATATATTTCACATGATTACCAATTCGTTTATTTACCCATACAAACCGTTATAGAACATTATTCATCAATGATACCCCGGTGCCTGAATAGGATTTGTTCATTACAGTATCATCTAATTACTTAATAATATTAGTATTTGGAAAATCAATTAAATTTTACTATTTTAAAAACGTATTAAAGTTTTCTTTTATCTGGAATTTTTCATAAGGCAGGTTTTTTAATCGAACAAAGTAATACCGGTTTCCCGGTAATCGCTACTGTTATTATGCAACAGCAACAGCTTGCGGTGGTGCATAAAAACAGTTTTGGATGTTGGTGTACTAGGGGACGAAGGTATTTTAAATGGAAGGTATATTTAAGCGTTGGTAATGCAAGGCCGAATGAGCGTTTAAATTGCCTGATCTCAATTTTTAAATAATGTTTATTATTAATTGGATTGGGTATGAAAAAAACTGTCAAAAAATCCGCTGCCTTACCTTTAGGCCCGGACTACGATGCTGAAAGAGATACGATTGCTCCTGCAGTGAATTTAGCGGGTTTTGTTCCCCGGTTTGAATCCGGCAAGGATGAGCTATTTATTCAGATGTATAAAATCCTCGAATCGGTTAATAAAGGCGAAGTCGTAGATATAAACGAATTCTCATATGTTCTCGAATCGCTTGAAAAGGAATTATCAATACTGAATTTTTTCAAACACCAGTACGGTTATGAATCCTCCCTAAAAAGAAAACTGCTGTTTCTTGATTCAAGGCTGACAAAAACGGAGATTAAGATTTGCGAACTTCTGAAATCGGGCCTAACATGCAAAGATGTAGCAAGGATTATGAACCTTAGCACCAGAACTATCGAAACTCACAGGCTGAATATCAGAAGAAAACTGAAACTAAAAAATAAAACAAATTTGGATTTATTTATAATAAACTTATGAACAAGCCGGTTACAGGGGAATACACCAGAATAATAAACCTTCACACAGCCTGTTCGTCGATAGCCATGGATTCTTCCACTTTACCGCAGCCTGCTCCGGCCCTAAGAATAGAAAATTTATCATCGTTTGTTATAACGATAAATGTAGGTTCACCCTGGAATTACACACATTGGAACGGACTGCCACATCGACTATTGATAAAAAAGCTTCGAGAACAGCCTCGGGTTCCGATTTACTGTCTATATCATCGAGCTTAGCTGAAATGGAGATAATGGGCGGACTGAGTTCGACAAGAATCGCCCTGGCAAACAATTATCGGAAACACGAATACCGGCTGTTTTGGCAATCGCTATGCGAAAGGCCAGGGCGGGATGATTTTGCAGTGCAAAATCAACGGAGCCGTTAAATACTGGCTGCTGGATATGAATACAGATGCATTGCCTGACTATCTGCTGAATTATGCCGAAAGAATGAAAGCCGCGATAATGAAAATAAGGGGTATTAATTAATCCCGCTGCCAGTTAATTTTTTGCATTAATTTATTTGGCCGGAAGATAAATAAATTTTTATCCGGTAAATTCTAAATTGGCTGCCTCACAGTTACTATGAGGCAGCCAGAATATATTATACTTCGGCCATTTCTTTTACCGATGTGACGACTTCGAATTCGGGCGGGTCCTGAATAGTCTTTTTTACTGCACAAAGGCTGGCGGTTTTTACAAGAGCATCGTAGTATTTTTCGGGAAAATCCGGCGGCACTTTAATATCTATCTTGATTTTTCCAAGCTTTTGCCTTATGGGGTCCCACATCATGTTCTGCTCCAGTTCTATACCTTCGGTGGGCAATCCCCTGCTTTGGCAAAAACCCAAAACATAAATACCCGCACAAGCGCCAAGTGATGACAGAAACAATTCGTAGGGGGCGGGCGCAGTACCGTCGCCGCCATCGGAAGCTCTCTGGTCGGTTGTAATAGTGTAACCGTTGAAATCAACATTTACTTTTTTATTTCCGGCAAAATAAATCTTCATTGCCATAATTATTCCTCCAAAAAATATTTTACATAATATTACAATAATTAAACTATATAACTGATGAGGAATATAGTTATTGTATCGGTTAATATTTTTACCAAATACTGACGATACTTGTTTATTATCAAAATTTCCGTTGTAAGTAGGAATTATTTTAATATTTTGCATAAAATTTCGTTTAAAAAACTATTGAACAGCACTTTGAGATGAAGAAAAGCAAAGATCAGAACAGGCAAAAAACCACTGAAGTCAGGCTGAATAAATATATAGCCGACTCTGGTTTGGCCTCCAGGCGTAAAGCCGATGAATTAATAGCAGCCGGCGAAGTGAAGGTAAACGGTAAGGTTGTAATAGAAATGGGAATGAAAGTGAAACCAACAGATAAAGTTGCCGTGAAAGGCGATTTAATTAAAACTGCTTCAAGGCGGCTTTTATACTTCCTGCTAAATAAACCCAAAGACTATATTACAACGACAAAAGATGAGTACAACCGCAAGACTGTGATGGACCTGATAAAAACGAGGGCAAGGATATTTCCGGTGGGCAGGCTCGACAGAAATACTACAGGAGTATTGCTGCTGACAAACGACGGTGAGCTTGCCAACAGGCTGACTCATCCGAAATATGGTATCGAACGAACATACAATGTTACCCTTAGCCAGGAAATAGCGCTCGATCATGCCAGGGCAATATCCGAAGGTATAGAACTGGAAGACGGCCCTACTTCGCCATGCCGTGTTTTTGTTAATCCCAAAGATTATACAAAAGTGGTTATTACTATCACCGAAGGAAAGAACAGGGAGGTAAGGAGGATATTCGAAAAACTTGGGTATGAAGTCCGCAAACTGGACAGGAAGTTTTATGCGGGGCTTTCGAACAGCGGCATGAAAAGAGGCGAATACAGGCAGCTTTCACGCACCGAGATTCTGGAATTGAAAAAAATGGTCAATATCACATAAGCAGATAAAAAATTTTTAATTGAGGCCTTAATGAAAAAAATATTGGTTTTACTCTTGTTTTGGTTACCGTTTGCAGCATTGCCTGCACAGGACGAAAATTCCACTCCCGGCTCCGGCAGCAGCAGAAATAAACCGAGTTTCGAAGGAATACCCATGGAACTGATTGAAAAATGCAGCACTTTCTTTGAGATTGCCATAAAAGAGGATTTCGAAAAAGCTATCAAAATCCTGATGAAAAACAGCCCTATCAACAAAAAGGCTGCTGATATGGAAAACCTTGTTGCCGAGACGAAAAGAGCTGTTATATTATATGGTAAAATTACCGGATTCGAACCTGTTAGCTCCGAAATCGCAACACCGTCTTACATTAGGTTGCGTTATATCAGTATTCATCCCGATAATCCAATGAGGTGGGTGTTTACATTCTACAAATCGCCAACGCGCGGCTGGATAATTAATAATGTCAGATTCGACGACCTGACTGAATTCCTATTCTCCGATGAATAAAAAAACCCCCGCCACAGCTGTGAAGGAGGTTGAACTGAGCCCCGAAAAAAAACGTATGTTTTTTAGTTGCAAAGTAAATTGAATTTATTATACCAGCCCCATTTGAGGAACAGATGGAGAGGATAATCGTGGAATTCCTGGTTCGACGGCCCTTTTGCCCAGCTTTCAAACTCACATTCGCGTTCATCGCCGCAGGGTATGCTAAAGAAGAAATACCTGGCCCATTTACCAATGCCTAAACTAAATCTCAGGCTGCCTCCCCATGCAGTTTCTTCTTTGCCGGGTTTCTTTATTACGGCGTGCGTGAGGGCGAACAAATTGCTTATCCAGCAATAGTAGCCCGGGTGGTTCTTTATTACACTCAAAGGAATACTGAATGTATTGCCGCTCCAGTATGGTCCTGTGTGATGGTAATCAAATAGAGCGGGGATCGGAACATCGTTGGAAGCAGGCACATCACTCAGGCGGCCTTCAATTTCAAGGTTAGCCTCTTTGATTGCCCACGGATAATCCAGATCGTATTCTACCTTGAGAACGTTGTTTACAACCCTTACTTTTAAATTACCGCATTTAGTGCCAAATCCTAATATTCCTGCCCCATACCTCAGGTCCCATTCGCCTATAAAACCGTTAACGACTTCGATACCGCATAGTTCGTCGCAGGTGTTTTTAACTCGGGCCCAAACGGCAATATTCAGGTTGTCGTTACAATACCAGTCCATTTGGTAAGGATATACGAGCCTGTATAACCCATTGCCCATTTGGCTGAAACTATAGTCAGGAAAATCTTCCGGATTGGCTTTGATTGCCTTTAGGTCCAAAAGGTTTTTGCCTATCCATACTTTCATATCGAGCACTTCCCAGCAATCAAGCATTTTCGCATCGATAATGCAACTGCCGCATTCAGTTGTTACAGTTACATTGCCGGCTTTTACATATTTGTGCTCATTCTCATCGTATGCTGTAAGGTCTGTAGTAAGCAAGTCCTGTTGCGCCATGGTTTTGTCTGTGGATTCTTTGCCCAGGGCCGGGCTGCCGCAGGGCAATTCTTTCGAGGTTTGGGCCGGATTGCCCTCCTCGAAAAGTTCACAGCCTGCAATGAAGAATTGCATGCTGATAACTAAAATCAAAATCAATAACTTATTCATATAATCTCCTAAAATGATAAAAAGAAAATAATTAATTCGGGATTTAATATCACTCGAAGCAATTATATGAAAAATATAGATTTAATAAAATACCCAATAATTGGTAAAAAATAATTTTACCAAAAAGCATGTATTCATATAAGTGAATATGGTAAGTGTTTTTTGGCAGATGTAAGTTAATGTGTTTTAATAATTTATTGTATTTTATCTAAAATTGTATGGAGCTAATTCCAACAAAAAAAATACCCCCCGGTGCGGCAGCATCGGGGGGGCAGGATTTAAGCTATGAAATTAAATTTTTTTGTTTCAATGGCAAATTAATTCGAAATCGAAGTACCAGCCCCATTTATCAATATTAAGGGGATTGTCGGGGAATTCCTGGTTCGATTCGCCTTCACCCCAGCCGTCGAATACACATCCGCCGTCTTCGGAGCAGGGTATAACGAATTCAAGGTACATCGCTTTGTTGTTTTTCCAGAGTTTATTACCGCCCCAGATAGTTTCGCTCTGAGATCCTTTGTGTGCAGTCCCGTGTGCAAAAGCATAAATTTTAGTCTCACCGCAGATATAATTGTAAATTTCATCATCTTTAAGGTATTCATCCAAGGCACTCAAAGGTATCCTGAATTTCCCGTTGCTGTAAAAATCATTGTCGTTATGGCTAAAATCAAATCCGCCGGGAGCAGGATTGTTAGGTATTTCATTCAAATCTACAGTCAGTTCCAATTGGGCTTCGTCCAATACCCATCCAGCGTCGAGCATATAAGTGACTTCGAGGTATCCATCGACGACTTCAAATTTAATCCCGCCAACATCCACCTGATTTTGGCTGGGGCCATATATTAAATTCCAGGTACCTATTTGTGCTGTGCCCGTACCCTCGGTGCAGTATTCGCCGCAGTCATCTTCAACACTTGCCCAGACAGATACGTAAAGGATATCGTTGCACAGCCAGCCTGTCTGGTAATCATAATCAACACGGAATACATTATTGCCCATTGGCCTTACGTAATGATTTGGAAAGAGTTCAGGATTAGCCTGAATGGCTTTCAGGTCAATCAATTCCTTGCCTATCCAGACTTTCATGTCCTTCAATTCCCAGCAGCTGTATAGCCTTAGGTCGATTGTACAATAACCGCAGTCGTTTTTAATATTAATTTCGCCTGCTTTAACTATCTCGCCTTCAATATTTACTTCAAAATCTGTTATAGCAAGGTTATGTTCCACCATGGTTTTTGCAGTTTTATCTTTTCCCAAATCCGGGCTGCCGCATGGAACTTCCTTAGTTACTTCCAGAGGTTTTGTGGTTTCAAACAATTCGCATCCGGTAATCAGAAACTGTAAGCCGAGTGCTACTACAATTATTAAGACACGTTTCATCTTTGCTCCTATATATAAAATTTGTTTAAATCTCAATTCATTTGATACAATTATATACAAAAAATCCTATTAATAAAATACCTGCAAACACGGAAAAAATAAAAATACCAATTTTCACGTAGCCTTATAAGCAATTATACTGAAATATAAATGTAAGTGCAAATAATATTAATAACTTAGATAATCAGGTACAAAAAGCGAATCAATCTTTTGATTATTTATATTATAATTTTGTACATCAAATAAAAACTTAGGATAATTGAACTATCCCGAAGCAAGTTTCGGGATATCCTTGAAGAATATTCTGTTAATCGAAGCAAATTTCGGGGAATCAAACCAACAATGTGGGAGTGAACCCACTTGCAGGATAAAATAAAAGGCCGGTTTGTTGCCGGCCTAATTTATAACTACTCAATCACCCTGATTTCGAGCCTTCGGTTCTTTCGGGGATTGCTTCCGTAAAGTGGATTACTTTCGGGGATGGGCTGCAGCGAGCCTTTTGCTATTGTAAATACCCTGTCCTCTGCTATTCCTTTCGACATAAGGTATTTCATGGCAGCGTCGGCCCTTCGTTTCGAAATATTGCTTGCCTTTTCCAATTCGTCGAATGGGTCGGAATGAGACACAATTTCAACTAACGATTTGGGATGCGATAGCATATATGTATGTATCTTAGACAAATAAACTTTCATTTCCAGCGACAGGTCGGCCCCCTCTTTGTAATCGAACAACAGGGTCTTTAGGGTGTTCGGATTAATAGGCTCCATGCTGTCGTCTTCGGGTATCGAAGCCACATTGCCGTTATCGGTGCTTGTATTGCCTATCGACGATTCATTTTTGTTGCTGGCAACAGTCGAATCCATCATAGATTCCCTAAGGGTCATATCTTTTGTGGAACCAATAGAAAACTCGGCTTTACCGATGGTATCTTTTTCGCCGGGAAGGTCCTTGGCCAGTGTGGCATATTTATATTTGCCGGATTTTCTAAGGCTTTCCTTAACCGATTCGGGTAGTTGCAAGGTGCCCTCGGCGATATAAGAGGCTAATTCAGTTGGAACAAGCTCAAGCTCGACATTCCCGACAAAATCTCCCTCGCCGGTTCTCTTAACTGTCACCTCGATTGGTTTTGTTTGAACCACATCCAGCACCTTTTGCTGCATACTGTCCAGGTACATGTAGTAATCGCCCGGAGGGACAGCCATCATATAAAACGAACCATCGTTGAATACAGGGAAAACCTCGTGGAAGGTGCTCAAGGTAGAGTCTTTGGCTACAAGATGAAGCTGCACCCTTGACTGCGGCATTTTTACCAGCCCCGTATTGAGCTTGATATTTCCCTCGACAACACCGGCGGCGTAGCAGGGCACGTTGACAGGCTTGTAAACATTGGGGTCCGAAATAAATGAATACTCCATCGAAGTGGGTATCCACAAAGGATTGAGAATTGATTTTTTATCGACAGTTACATTGTATTGACCGTAAGGAACCAGATTATAAGCGCGCCGAATTTCGGAATTCGGATTCCTGTCGAAGTTTACAAGGTTAACCATTTCGGACCTAATACTCGGCAGCAGTGTTTCATCATCGTTGAATTCACCGTCGGCATTAGCATCGATAAAGTACCTGAACGAAGCGGCACCCTTGCCAGCAGAAGATCCGCCGGATGGATTGCTCAGCAAAAAATCCCATGAAAACGAATCGAAGCCAAGCACACCCGAAATCGATTCTGTTGCCGAAAGGCCGCCTTCCGTATAATGAAGCGATGTCCTGTTGTCAAAATAATCTGTGCTGATATTATACCTCAATTCAGCCCTGAATTGTTTCTGGGTCAACATATACTCGAATTTGAGTGCAAAATTACCCCAATCTTTTATACCCTGGTTTATCCTGAGGCCAACAAAACCGACTGTGCCGGATTTCAAGTCAATGGACGAAGAAACAAAGAAATTCGTAGAAGTAAATTCCTCCCAAATGTCTTTTGTCCTGGTGTAAGTGTACCTTATTGCAGGCAGCAGGCCGTGCGAAAACACTTTATACGAACCATAATCGAGCAGTTTTGCTGTATAGCCGAAATCGAACATCACCGGTGCAAGAGAAAACGACAATTTGGAACTAATGTCGTATAAATCGAACTGAAAGAAATCAGTCCAGACTAATTTATAATTCATCCTGAAAGGTAGGTTGAGCGCACTGGGAAGGATACCAGAGAAGTATGCGTTATTCTGTGCGTTCTGGGTATTGATTTCCGAGCTTTTGAAGTAATAATTATAAGCAATGTTGTACAAACCCCAATCATTAAAATTCATGTAAACAGAAGAGCGTAAATATTTATCAGGCGAGAACCCGATAGTCGGAATAACAGAGCCTTTAAACAAATTGAAAGTAATAGCTTCGTAAAAGCTGTAATTATTAAATCCGTCTGGTTTCATTACACCGAAATCATTTGTAATCCAGTCGGCAAGCCCAATAGCAAACCTGCCGTCGTACAGCCAGTCGAATATCGGATTGCCCACGCTGTCCCTGTAATTGGGGAAATAACCTGCGCTAAGCGAATATTTAATTTCCCATGGCTTAAGAAACTGCGGTGAGATTTGAATTATCTCGCTTTTACTGTCATATTCGCCTTTGGGGCCAAAATACCTTGTTTCGATAATATTTGCGCCATAAGTCACTGGAATTTCTATGCGATAGTTCCCCAGCGGATCGGCTAAAACATGATCGTATAAATTGTAGTCTTTCCAGATTTCCACTTGCCAGTCTGGATTAGTTTGGTCTTCCAAAGTGTAAGACGAATAGTAAGTGCTGGTCCATGCAGCAGAATTTGTTATCGATACACCTCTGATTGTCGTCGATGGCAGATTGCTGTAAACATAGCTCTGAGGAGTAAAATCGCCGACTATTAAGGATGTCAGGAATGGATTGTTGCCAAAATAGTATTGCCAATTGCCGGTGTAATAAGACATAAAAGTATTATAATTAGGCGAATAGCTGAAACTGCTAAAAGCAGTAAGGCTGCCGCCAAGGAGTTCAATGCCCGTGCTGAAACTGCCGTTCAAAAAAGTATTGAATTTGTTGTCGGAGCTTGCCGAAAGATTATATCCCAATATTCCGCCGTTAAAAATGCTCCATTCCCGGTCGAACAACAGCGGAGCATAACCGTCTTTGTATTTTGACAGTTTCTCGTATTTTTCTTTCCTTTCTTTTTCCACCCAAATAGGCATATCATAACTGTCATCGAGTTTAATAAACAACCTGGAATTATCTATAAAGAATTCCAGGCCGAAAATCTTTGCCATCATAGCCGGCTTGACGTAAATTTCAAGGTCGGTTAGTATAAAATCCTTTACATCTAAATCTCTTTCGTACCTAATAATCCTTGCTTTATTTGTCTCGAAGTCGAGTTCGAATGTACTGTCGCGATGCAGGAAATAACCTTTCAGAGTTTTGTCGGCAAATGAATACTCGTTATAAACCTTGAGCAAAGAAAAGACCTGTACGAGAGGTATATAGGTAGAATCATTATCTACTAAAGTAGTAATATATTTCGACCAGAATCTGTATTTGAACTCGAACAAGCCTTCGTACGCCGTTTCGGGTATATTAAAACGGCTTTCCTGGGCAAATGCCCCGGCCGTCAATAATAACACAAAGGCTAATTTTACTAATATTTTTCTCACTGACATTTCATTCTTTTATTTATTTATAAAATTTCAAAATTCGTTGTGTTCAAAACATATTATTATTCAACTTTGAATGTAAAACTTTTCCCTATATTTATCTTATTATAGCGCCTGTCTTCAGGTATCATTTTCATATTTTCATTTGACAAATCTATATATAGAGTGTATTCTGTATTCTTATCGGGATTGCTGAATATCTTCTTTTCCAGCCCGATTGTCCTGTCTTGCTTGAAAAAAACAGGGCAGGCATCTACGTTTAAACCGACAATTTTGTCGTTGCTTTCATCCACCACCCTGATGCCAATCGATCCCCAGAAAGGAGAATTACCCGTTCGTTCGAGCTCAATCTTGAATACGACCATGTTGCCTATGTCTGCCACTCTCTCGAATCTGGTTATATCCACTCCGGTAAACACTTTACCCTTTTGGTAAATAACAGGCTGCGAGACGCCGGTATGAATTTTGAATTTCGATCCAATATCGGCATTTTTGCCTGTGGTGTCGAATAGTTTGTCCTGCTCTTCGGTTTTTGTTACGAGCCTTGTCCAATATGTCCCGTCTTCAAGGTTGCCCACATTCATCAGCAGGAGCCTTACTGTTTGTGACTTGCCAGGGGGAATAAGCATTTTGCGGGGGAATACCTTTATATATTTATCAAGGGCATATTTTTCATAACCTATTGAATCCTTTTTGATAACTGTTACCTTGCCCAAAGAATCTATCCAGTTTTCATACATATATTCAAATCCCAATTCTACCTGCAAAGGCTTGGTTGATATATTCTTAATTTCTGCTTCGGCAGTCTTGGTCAGAGGATCAAAAAATATTGCCACAGGATTAACCACTACCTGTGCATTTAGTATTCCTGTAAAAATAAAGATAATCAAAGCCGGGACCAAACTCCATTTTTTCATCTGCATCAGTACTCTATCTTATATATTAAACAAATCAATCAAATAAGATTGCAATTTATGAATTTTTTTACATTTTTCCAATTTAATAGCCTTTTATATTGCAATCAATATGCAAATCTACAACATTAAACTGGTTCTTTGAAATACCGTAAAATCGGTATTTTCTCAAAATACCGATATATTGGTATTTATAAAAAAACTGAATAAAAGGCAAAAATGGTAATATCTTCTTCTAATACTGCGATACAGCCGGGTTAGCATAAGCCATTATCTTTTCAATGTTTTCTGCCTGATTTAATCTGCTACATACCGATGCTTCGCATAACAAAGCGCCATTCCAGTTCGATATTTTCCACCTGCTGGTCAACAGACTGCCCCGAGCCGTGGCCGCTCTCGAAATCGACGAACAGGTAGATGGGATTCTCCTGCCCGGGATTATTTTGCAAAGCAGCGGCAAACTTCTTGGCATGGAGGGGATCGACCCGTGCATCGTTTTCTCCAGCTTTAACCAGCATGGCCGGGTAATTGAATCCAGGCCTGATACTCTGGTAAGGCGAGTATTTAAGTATGTTCAGGAAATCTTCTTTCTTGTCGGGGTCGCCGTATTCGGGTATCCAATAGCGGGCAATCAGGAACTTATGGTAACGAAGCATATCGAGCAGCGGCACGGCGCACACGGCTGCTTTATATAGGTCGGGCCTTTGCGCCACAACCGCTCCGATAAGCAGACCACCGTTACTGCCTCCCTTAATTGCCAGCCTTTCCGGGCTTGTGTATTTATTCTTAATCAGGTATTCTGCAGCTGCATGGAAATCATCGAATGTATTTTGCTTTTTTTCCAGCATTCCGTCCCTGTGCCAGTTCTCGCCGTATTCGTTGCCGCCACGCAGGCCCGCAAGCACATAAACGCCGCCACGGTTGATAAACGAAGCAGCAGTACCCACAAAACCCGGTGTGGCTATACTGATGTTGAATCCGCCGTAGCCATAAAGCAGTGTGGGATTGCTGCCGTCGGGCTTAATTCCCTTTTTGTGGATTACAAACATTGGCACATTGGTTCCGTCGTACGATTGGTAGAAAATATGCTCGGCAACAATTTCCTTTGTGTCTATCGGAGGCTTATCCTGGTAAACGAATTTCCATTCGAGAGTTTTACCGTCAAGCTTGAAAAGTTTAGAAGCAGACGTAAAAGTGTTTAGGCTTACATAAACAGAATTGGATTCCTTATGGTAGCTGATACCGCCTACATCGGCCACTTCGGGTAGTTCCAGGATTTTCACGAATTTGCCGTCAGGTGAATAAGCCGAAAGCCTGCTTATAGCATCCTTTTTATCCTGGATAATAAAGTAATCTGAAGTAATGGCAAATCCCTCGAGTACTGTTTCCTTTTCGGAATAAAAAACCTGCCAGTCCTTAAATTCAGGCTTAGATGAGTCAGCTATATAAATCATAAAATTAGGCGCTTCATGGTTGGTTATAAAGTAAATCTTCCCGTTTTTGGCTACCGGCGAAGCCTTAAACTTATAGCTGCTGTAAATCTGCCTGAATTTATCGTTTGTACCCGTTTGCTTCACCCACAGAGAGCCTGAATAAAAATCGCCCTCCGATTGGAAAGTAAGATTGTCATCGTCGCTGTCCCAGATACCGTAAACGTTTTTAGCATCGGCAGGCGCCCCTATAAAAGTATTTTTCGAAAAATCATCGCCAATTTTGTGCAGGTAAGTTTTCAGTGGTTCCTGCTTTTTAATGATTTCCTGGTTCCTTATGGTAATGTAGGCATGTTTCTCGTCTTTTGTCCACGAAAATCCGTAAACATCCTTCAGAATACCACCCATTACCTTACCGTTTTTAGTATCGATAATCCTGTAATCGGTAATTTCGTTGCCTTTGTTCTGAAGGCCTATTGCAGCCCTGCTGCCGTCTTCGGTAAAAACCATACCCGACATAGCGGACTTGCCGGAAGGATCTATCTTCTCCGGGTCGAAAAGCATGATTTCCTTTCCGTTCAACCTTGTATAGAGCTTGTACTGCTGCTCGCCCTTCTTTTTGGCTGTAAAAAATTCACGACTGCCCCTGAAAAACGGTGCGCTGATAACATCTCTGTCCAAATAAGCACGGATTTCTTCTTTCAGCCCTGCAATCTCCGGCATCGATTTGATTGAATTCACTGTGTACTCATGCTGAGCTTTGGACCATGCCACAACCCCGGGATTCGATTTATCTTCGAGCCACCTGTAATAGTCTGTAATCCTGAACCCATGGATACTGTCGGTAACAGGTTCTTTTCTGGTTTCAGGCGCCCTGGCATGCGACAAACTATAGTTCATTGACATCGCCAGCGATACAATTAATAACTGTTTTAATAACATATTTCCTCCAAATTAATTTCATTTGTTGATCTCTTTGAAACTGCTGTCAAGATGCTTTTGTCTGTTAAAATAATAATCGACAATAATATCGTTGTAATGAGTGTAAAGCAAAACCGCCGCCGAGTCCGTAAAAAAAACGTAACGTAAGGAATCGGGCATAAAATTGAAACCGGCATCCATCAGTTCCATCAGTATTGATTTGATTACGAAATCCTGTTTTCCTTTGCCATTGCCGCCCAGAGTATTTACCGACCTGTAGTTTTTCAGCATAGCCGAGTCAGTGCCGCGATTGGTTATAGAAATTGAATTTCTCGACAGCAGTTCATAATTGAAATTCTTATATTTCTCTGCAGAGAAAC
>DAINRZ010000010.1:0-17316 GCA_036741575.1 Kapaibacterium sp. (SeqCode) | reverse complement strand
TTCTCACGGCATTCAGGTATTTGCTAATATCTCCGTTCTCCACATAATTATGGAATTCGCGGCGCACACAGTTAATTCTCTGAGGGTCAATCAGCAAAGCGCTCCTTAGGTAAGTAACGGCATCATCAGATTTATCCGCTTTGGCAAACAATTTAGCCATACAGTAATAACCTTCGGACCATCCGGGTGCGATTTCAATAATCTTCATAAAAGCGGCTTCGGCATCGTTATGCTCGTCGATTTCCAGCAATGTACAGCCGTAATCGTGCCAGCAATCGATATTGTTGGGATCTATTCCAATTACTTTCCTATAGCATTCTATTGCAGTTTTCGGATCGTCCATATTATAGTATAAATCCCCCATGGCATACCATGCATCGGGGTCGTCCGGCTTTAGCCCAAGAACAGAATTATAGTCTTCGAGCGCTTTTTCGAAATTTTCGAGGGCATCGTAGCAAATCCCTCTGCCGAAAAATGACTGGAAATGGTTTGGATCAATTTCGATAGCTTTGGTAAAATACTTTATTGAATTGATATAATCGCCGCTGTCGCCAAAAACACTTGCAAGATTGTGCAGGGTTTCCACGTCGCCAGGCTGGATTTGCAGAGCTTCGTTGTATGCTTCAATTGCTTTCTGCAGCCTGCCCATCGAGGCATAAGTGTTGCCCAGGTTGTGCCAGGCGACAAAGAAATCGGGCTTGATTGCCAGGGACATATCAAAACTCTCGGCAGCCTGCTCGTAATCCCCGAATTGGTTCTGAATAATTCCGAGGTTATACCAAAGGAAATAATCGAAAGGTTCATCGTCTATTGCTATTCTGTAATATTTTACCGACTGCTCGTAATTCCTTGCAGTATGATAACAATAAGCAAGCTCGTGGCGGGCTTCGATGCTATAATATTCCGATTCGGCAAGGTAACTAAAAATATCAATTGCTTCTTCCACCCTCTGAAGGCTTTCTAAAATCAGCGCTTTATGGAACAGTGCGTCTTCATTATCGGGGAACATAGCTAATATACTATCCAAAATAACGAGTGACTCTTCGGGCATGTTCATCCTTGCCAATGCCATCGATTTGCCCACGAGAGATTCCATGTTGTAGGGATTAAATGAAAGGGCTTTGTCGAGAGATTCGATAGATTCCCGAAACCTGCCCAGATTAATAAGGGATAATCCTTTCTTCTGCCATGCTTCTTCGGAGTTGGGTATCATTTCCAGCCAGAGTTCGGTTAATTCCAGAGCATCTTCGTAGCGCTCAGATTCGAAGCAAAAATTCACCATTCCTTCGATAACATCTACATAAATATTATTTTCCCGTCGTACCCTGCCTTTTTTGAAGTCCTGCCTGAACTTCCTTATTCTTTCATCCATGTCGTCATGGCGGCCGGTATCGAAATTATCGTCGTCGAATCCAGTTGTACTCATATCAAATAATCAGTAAAAATTTACTAATAATAAAACCTATTAATTGTTTACATTTTTAATTAATAATCGTAACAAATTAACGATTATTGTTGTTTTTAATATTAAATTCTTTGTAATCAAAAATTTAAAACAAAAAACGGAATACACCGTTTATAGCATATTCCGTTCTACAAAATCCGTACCGAAATATTTTCAGCTTAATTGTTTATTTATTGGCAGCGTTATCTGTACAACATTCCCGTCGTCATGTCCGAATGTCTCGAGTGTCATAGTGCCGTTCATCAGCCTGAATAGCGATGCTGCCTTGGCAAACCTCAGCATAACGTCGTTTCGGTCATCTTTAAGCGCCTCTATCAGCTTGTATTTATTTGCTTTGTAAACTTCGATAATATCAGATACAAGCGCGTTGCCGCCGGTTACCACCTGTATTTCTGTTGCTCCTTCATGAGTATTTTCTATTCCTGTCACCTGGATTTCGGAATTTTCGTTACCTTCGGAAAGGGCAAGGAAAACATGTGCAAATGCCTGTGCCAGCAGATTTCCGTCGCCAACAACCGTAGCCGACTTCCCTTCATCGTTTACCACGATATTTATCTTATTTGCACCTGCTAAAGCCGACGCCACATCGGCTTTGGTCCTGTCCATAATCCTATCGAGCACAAGTGTGGAAATATCAATGGATGTTTCGGATGCAACATCCACCATATCCTCTACAAATGAGAACAGTTCTTCGGAGCTCTCTTCGGCAAGGCTGACAAAGCTGTCCTGCTCTTCTTCGGTGTCGTACAGCTTTTGGAGCAGCAACTGCAGGTAGCCGATTATGCCGGTAAGCGAATTGCGCATCTGGTGGCTAAGTTTTGTCATAAAGAATGATTTGAACTCGCTTGCTTCCTTGGTGAACTGCTCGGCAAGTTCGATTTGTTTGGCACGTAGTTTAGCATTTTCTTCGGCAATTTTTTCAAGCGTGGTATCCCTGCCGATGCAATAAATCAGGCCGTCATTATTGGAAACGGTAAAACTCCAGCTTAGCCATTTTACATCGCCTTCTTTGGTTTTCATTCGGAAGTCCATGCGCTCGGTATATTCATCAGACGCTTGCCGTATCATAGCAGTAAAGCGCTTATAATCAGACGCCTCGAGGAATAATCCTTCGATATTGGTACCTGCCAGTTCGCCGAAAGAATACCCGAATATCGCCTGTGCAGCCGGATTAAGCGATTTCCACACTCCGGTCAGGTCCATGGCTGCAATAATATCGTCCGTAGTCTCGACAATCCGGCGCTGCGAGCGCGTCATTCTCTCGGCCAGGTCCATAGCCCTTGCACGGCTGGTCGATACACTAAGGATAAATCCAAAAAATACGAAACTAAGAACAAGGGAAATAACTAATGAAATAATTGGCATCTGTGCCTGAAGGCCGCTGCCGAATCCCGGGACTGTAGCAAAAATTACCTTCAAATCCCTGTCGGCGATTTTAATAAGCACCGTATCGCTTATCAGCGGTTTAAATCCCTCATCGGCAGGTATATTGCCCGACTGGTAAACAACATTTTCCTTACCGTCCGAATTAATATCGATAACCTTGAAATAAATCGTGGTGTCGCTGGGCAAGCCGGCCCCCAATGCCGATTTAAAGAATTTTTCGGCATTAGCTTCGAGTATTACCACCCCGTTAAAGTTCTTAGCTCTTTCAATCGGCGTGGCCCTGGCAGAATCTTTCAGGTAAACCGGGGCTATAATATAGAAACCGTCGAGTTTTTTAATATCAAAATCAATATTCTTTTTAATAAATTTTTCATCAATAAAATCAATCTGCCCCATGGGATTGAAAAGTGTGTCATACTTAGCTTCTTCGAATACCACGGTCTTCCTGCCCTGCTGCCTGATTTCGAAAACTTCCGTGGCCACAACCGTATTGCTGTCCCTGGCTTTAAGTATTGCCTGCCTTGCAATTCTGCTCGAATTAAGGTCGAATCCGGCAAGATACATATTATCCCTGAAAGGCTCTACAAAATAAACAGGAAAAAAATATTGTTCCTGCGACTCGGGAAATATCTTAAACTCAGAAAGCTTTGTCTGCCTTTGGGCATTAAATTCAAATTCGTCCCTTTTCATTTTGTCATTAGTAATGACAGGGGCATACATCAGGCTGACAATTGAAGGATTGGTCTGGGTGGGAACTGTGCTGTACAAATAAAAGTAATCCCTGACGACTTCCACAAGATTGTCATACAATCCGGCAATCGAAGTAAGCACCTGCAGGTTCGAGTTGTACCTGGCTTCGAACCGCGTTTCAACGGAATTGACGGCTTTGTCGAATGCAGTCCTTCTGTCGGTTTCAATCTGTTTGCTGAAGAAATTCCAGACAAAATAGCTAATTACCAGGAATACCAGCAAGATAATATAAGCGGGGTAAGTTTTGGAAAACTTAAAAATAATATTTCTCTGCTGCGAGGCCTGTTTTAGAACAGATTCATATGATGATGATTCAATTGGTATTTTATCTGCCATGATATTAAATTAATTAATTATACAATTTTTACTTTTTCGATTTAATAATATCCATTACCTCACTAACAAAAGTAGAAGTGTTTATGGGTTTGGGAATATAATGGTCAAACCCCAGGTCGAGGTATTTCTGCCTGTCATTGGAGGTGGCAAATCCGGTGACGGCAACAATCGGGATAGAAATTCCGTTTGGTTTTTGCCTTATTAAATTTAGTATATCCACTCCGCTTTGGTCGGGAAGTAATATATCTAAAATAAACGCAGAAGGCATGTTGTTCGAGCTAATCCATTCAATAGCAGTCTGCCCATCGGCAAACTCAAACGTTTCGAATCCTGCCTTTTTGAGCAGTGTACCGAAAAGTTTCCTGATAGGCTTGTTATCTTCGATAATACAAATGGTATCCATCAATAACCCTTAATATTATAAATAAATTACATAATCACTCTAATTTCTACTCTGCGGTTTTTCCGCCTGCCCTGCTCGGTATCGTTCGGCGCCTCGGCCCTTCTGGAACCTTCGTAGGTGTCGAGAAGCCTTCGCCTGTTGATATTCTTCCCGGTCAGATACCTGACTATAGCATCTGCCCTGGCCTTCGAGCTTGCCTCGTTTTGCGTAAAGTTGCCGTCGGTGGCGGCATGGCCAACAATCCTGAGCGTAGCACCCGGATTGGCAATCAGGTACTTTGCCACTTCATCAAGCATTGCCCTGTCGCTGCTGCTCAGCCTGTCTTTAAAGTACAGTTTCAACACCCTGTTGGCGTTGAATTTCGGTTTATTTTCATCCGGCGGGTTCCGGTCGGGAATTTCTGCTATTATCGAAGAAGTGTCTTTTGTTACTCTTTTGGTAGTATCGGTATCAGCTATTCTTCTTGCAGTATCTACAGATGCAATAAATTTTGTTGTATCAGTTCTTTCTGTCCGCCGAAGTGTATCAACGTAGGTAACAACCTGAGACGTATCCTTTTGGGCAATTAACTGCGAAGTATCCCTGAATACCCTTCTGCCGATGGTATCCCCCTGGGCAACGGAAGTCTCGCCCCTGCCTGTAGTGTCTGCTTCCCGGTATGGCTTCCAGTCCACATTCTGTGCCACAAGCTCCAAACTCTGGATACCCGGAAAATTAATTGCCCTTGTAAAGTCGGCAGACGCAACATATTCAGGCGGTTTAATATAGGTTGGGTCGAACAGCCTGGTTTCTTCCCTTGTAACATCGGGGCCGAATTTCACCATTATGCCTGCCCTGCCCAAGACTGTATTACGTGATGAACCATAGCCGTCGAAGACGACTGAACCGCCATGAAACGACAAAAACGGCACAAAATTGAGCCTTATTTTATGGCTGATATCTGCAACATAAAATTCGTAACCAACACCAAGATGCATACCAAACCTAATTGATTTTGGCGATACCTTGACAATTTCGTGGTCCTGGTTTATATCCGAATAATTCGTCAGTTTATACCTGTGTTTCATATCCGAAGCCAGCAAAATATCGAGGTCGATTCCACCATATAGATGCAGCCCGCTGATAGGAAGCTTGTATTTCACCGAGGGCGAAATACTAAGGTATGTATAAGAAGAAAGAGCTTCGTAATAACGGTTGTAGCTATTGAACGACGAAGTATCGCCTTCGGGGTTGTCGGGTGGTTTGAAGGGATCGTTCAGTTTCTCGGATTCCGAAGCCGTATTCTGCTTATCGAAAAGGTAAACGTTCATTACGACGCCCCATTTTTCATCCGGTTTACGCCATTCTCCTGTTAATCCCAGGAAAAAACCACCACCAGTACCTGAGAAATAATTTATTAGAACATTATTCTCATCTATCGGGTCCGACGGCCTGCGGGGAATCTTCAAATCACTGAAGGCAATATTCAGGTTTGCACCGCCCATAGCTCCCAACCACCACTCGCCGGGAGTCCTGTATATTACAGTTGTATCCCTGTTGGGCAAAACTATGAATTCTGTAAACTCACCAATGAAATCCCCGGTTTGCAACTGAGCAGTCATAGGCAAAACACCCGTCAGCGAGAGGATGATCTGCAATACAAAAAATCTAATATTTCTAATCTTGAGTTTCATTCTACTATATCAATAATGATTTATCTAATCATTTAACCATATTATCGGAAAATTTTCAACTGCCTTGACAAAATCATGTTATTTGACTGAATAAAAATGTAATAATTACCGTTTTGCAATTCTTTAAGGTCGATATCAAGTTCTTTATCGAGGTTTCTATCGATGATAACTCCGATAGATTTTACAACCCTGCCGGATAAATCATGTATAGAAATTACTGCATTGCCCGTTTCGGGCATACTTAAGGCCAGCCTCACCAGATCTTTTGCCGGGTTAGGGCTAAGCATAACGCCTGCATGGCTACCCATATAAAAACTCCTTCCTGTATCGCCGATACATTCTTTGTAAACAGATACCAAACCATTTACGGAACTGATTGCAAAGATGTCGGTATTTAATTTATAACCAGCAAACCTGGTGCTGTCGAATGACATATCCGAAAGCAACAGTTGTATTGTCTTACTAAATAGCTTATTTTTTCCTTTTTTTACATCGCTCTTACCCCTGAGCGTATCAAACGGTATGCCTATCTGGTGGGATAAGCGAATATCGGGTATATTAACCATGAGCGAAGGATATACTACTTCATATTCAATTTCGAGTCCTGCTACTCTCGATTCGGGCACGGAATCGGGTATTTCGAGCTCGAGGCGCAATCCGCGCCATTCCCCCGAAAATCCTGCTACATTGGTTAGTTTTAGGTAAGCAGGATATTTTATTACTGGCTCAATATCTAAAGTATCTGATATAAATTCAAAATTACGCCATATCTTAGCTGAATTATCCCTGCCGCCGGATATAAAATACGTTCCGTCTGGGGAATAGTCAGCCGTTAAAACCTCGCCGCCGTGGTTTAACGGCATGTGCAGGATTTCGCCGGTAATTGCATCCCACTGTATCAGCATACTATCGAGCGAAGCAGATAAAATCCAGTTCCTTTGCGGATGAAAAACAGTTTCCCAAACTTGTGACTTATGGTTATTCATTACTTTCAGCAGCGACTGGCGGGCGGTATCCCATAGCCTTACAGTCTGGTCGCCACCACCACTTACAATAATCCCCGAGTTTGAATCAAAATTACTTGAATATACCAGGCTGCTTTTCCCATTGTCTCCGTGGCTGCCAAGGACAGCAAATAAATTCTTGGATTTCAGGCCGTAAACATAAATCTTGCCGTTATATGAACCAAAACAAAGTAGTTTACCGTCTTCCGAAAAACTCACATCCCTGATTTGCGACAGGTTATCAGCCCTGAAATCTGCTATCCTTCCACCTGTTTCGATATCATAAAGGGCCACGATGCCGTCGTCGATACCCGGGCCAGTATTCGATGCTGCCGCAAATATGCCTTCAACCGGATTGTAAGCCACAGACCTGACGATATTCTTTATAGAATCGTCAGTAAATTTTCTAATAGTACCCGTATTGGGCAGTATCAAAACAACGGCCCCGTCCCCTGCAACGAGAACAGAATCGGAACTGCCGCAGAAAACTGCATCGTAAGCGATGCTAATCTCACCGGCAAGGCTGAGATTATTTAATGGAACTGTTTTACCCAAATCCCAGGTTGCCAATTCGGCAGACCCTGAGCAAGTAAGGAAAACATCGTTGCCCGGAGCAAATTTTACAGACCTGATTTCCGAATCGTGAACCTTGTTCAATTCATAATATAAATAAGGAGGAATCGAATAATTATTAATTATCCTGAATTTCATATTTAAATTTTCTGCCCATGGTATCCGCCATTTGTAACTTTGGCCGGTAATGCCGACAGCAATAGTATCCCATGAAAAGCCTTCGTCGCCCGAGACAAAAATACCGACATTGTAAACATCGGCTCCACCCCACTGGAATTCAACCTCGGTGCCTGACTTCAAAATATCCGATTTCAAAGGTTTAATAAGCCGGAATTGAGCAAAAGAAGAATTAATGGTTAATGCAAAAACAATAACTATCATCAAAAACAAAATGATATGTTTTTTGCAAAACAACAATTCTCCCCCTTATAAATGAATACAATCCTATTTTAAATATTGCGCCTTAACTACTGCCCTGGCTATTTCCACCCCGATTTTATTCCTGGGCTTTGCCAGGAAAATCACTTCGTATAATCCCTGCTGAGCTAATACTGTAGGCTCAAAATACAGGTCGGTGTACCAACCCCTGTCTTTAGGTTCGGATTCATATACCTTTTTGACCTGCTTGCCGTTTACATCGGTAATGAAAACAGTCAGGTAAACATCTTCCTCGAGTTTATATTTAATAAGTGTCTTCGTTGTAAATATTGTAGGAATAGCCGTAGCAAAAGAAATAACAGTATTTGGTATATATAGGCAGGTCATGGCCCTTTCGTGAACCGTGCCGTTAATATCCCTGTTGTAAAGCTTGTAGCAATACTCCTCGCCCTTTATATCTACAGTATCGAATTCGAATAGATACTCTTTGCCCGGCTTGGCAGTGCCCAGCCCTTTCAATTGGTCAAATTCAGCCTGCGACCTTGCGAAATCCCCAACAGTGTCTTTATAAACAACTTCATTGAGGTTTTGCGCCCCAAAAGGAACAATTCCCCTTAGTATAAAAAATCCTTTATTCTGCACTTCGCAATCGGTTTTCCACTTGAGGGTTACCTTGCCGTTTCCTTCGTACGATGCTTCGAAGTCCTTAACTATAAAGCATGTGTCCACATAATTATCTTTATCGTAAATAACTGTGGTATTAAGGTTAAAGTCTTCCATCTCAATATTCGGGTCCCATCCGTGCCAGGGTATAACGTCGTCCCCGCGCTGCCTTTTGTAAGCGCAAGCCTGGTAATAGTCCACCGGCTGCAGCCAGTCGATATCCATCGTTGCAGGCAGGGAGGTTTTATCTATTGTGGAAATCCTGAATTTTCCGAGTAAAATCCCTTCGGGCAATTCATCTTCGAATTTCACTTCTACAGCATTGTTAAATCCCTCTGGCCCCGCTATTGTTATGCTAATTCTCTGAGACAAAGTATCGGGAGTGTATGAGTTAGGTATAATCTCGGGAGTAATATGGTATTCCGTTACAGGCAGGCTGTTTCTCATATCGCCAGGGCCTGCCAGCAAAGGCTGCAAATCGGAAATATCTTTGCCGAACTGGTCTTTTACTAATTCAATACTCAAGTTTTTATAATCTATGAAAGAGGGCGAAACTTTGATCTGGAAAGTTCCGTTTGCCCATCGTTGCCAGGTAACTTCGTCAGTTCTGATAAGGCGAAGGTCGAATTCAAAGGTGTTAGGCGTAGTTAGCAGTTTATTGGTAATATTAACTTTGGCAAGTTCCGTCTCGAGCTGGGCAAAACACCTGGGCGCCGCAATCATTGCGGAAATAAGGAAAGGCAATATTATACTTAATTTTTTCATATTACTTTATCCTGCTAATTTTACCCCTGTTGTTCCAGCCTATATTTACGTCCTTCGTTGTAATAATACCATTCATGTCATAATCATAAATCAGGAAAGTCCTGTAAGCCTCAAAATTATCAAGCGTTCCGTCGTGGCCCCGCAGGTTCCTGCTTTGCCATGCTTTCAAAATATCGTTTTCGTAATCGATTTCACCGTAATTATTCCTGTCTTTGTTGGATTCGCCGGCAATCATTACATAAATATAACCGTTGTCGTTCTTCACGGGTTTCAATGCGTCGCCCAGCCCGCCCGAAACAAATGCCGGGTCGGAGAAATTCTTCACTGCGTTCAGGTTGGTTGAATCTCTGGAAATCCTGACGGGGTCGACCGTAACAACATCGAGGTGGTTCCTGTGCCTGACCGATATATAGTAATAACCAGTGTCGATATTCCCTTTGCCCAAAGATACAGGCGATACGCCGTCAATTTCGGCTATTTCCCCGTTGTTTTTCAGGAAGCATGTCCTGTACAATGTATCTTTACTGTTCGAAAACTGAAGGACTATCCAGTCGACAACATTTTCCGGGATAGATGGAACTTTTACTCTCATCCCGTTCGTATCCAGATTAAAAGGATACCTGTCCGGTGGACTGAGAGGTACCAGGTTGCTGTCCCTGAGGGCCGTGGACATCTTAGAATCGCCCAAATAAGGGCCTTCAAGGAATACAAGGGCCCTGAGTACGAGCGGAATACCGTCGCCGGGAACGCCCATTGCAAAGAAACCGAGCCTCTCAATATTACGCGTTACTCCATAAGCCCAGGTTTCGTCGGCATTTAATTTTGGCGAATCCTGGCCTGCAGAATACTCATACCATGTGGTGTTATCCCACCTTTGCAGCACTACCTGGTTTATATCTTTGTCATTAGTTTCGTAATTAGCAGATAATTTATCTCCTTTGTCATGCTTCCAGCCATAGCCGAATGTCATATTTTGTATGAAATCGATTTGCGAATCGCTTAAATCAATTGCACTAACAATGAAAAACCTCTTGATTTTGTTTTGGCCATTGTCATAGTAAGGATATTCCATCGGCTGCACTCTGAGAGTCAATTCTTTAATACCCGAAATATCGTCGGGATTATCAAATTTAATCCAGGTGTATGGATTATGATAGATTAAGCTGTCCTGTACTGTTTTGTCTAATATAGTATGCCTCATGTTGCCGATTATTTCGGCCCAGGTATTGTTTGGGTCGAAAATCGGGTCCCTGCCCGAAGTGGAGACAAGTACTATCGTCGAATCTATTAATGTTCCTGTATTGTCGTATTTATTGGTATTGATGAAAGTGCCGACAAATAAAGTGTCGTTTATGGTTACCATAGTATCAAGGTACAATCCGCCTGCATTTTGCTGGAAAAGGTTTTGCAGTATCCCCGGGTCTTTGGGTAATTCGGGCCCTGCTGCAATCGGCAATGTGGTATCTCCTAAGTAATAAACAGATACCCTGTCTGAAAATAAGGGGGCCTGTGCAATTGATCCGGTAGCATAGCGCCTGATAACGGAAGAATCCGTAAGGCTGACAACAGAACCGCTGCCGCTTCTTAACTCCCCAAGTTTCAGCTCGAGCACTCTTTTGATATTAAACTTTGTATTGTCCGTCAGGTCGATACCATATGGATTTTCAATCCTTAGCCTGTCGAAAGAACCATCGTTGCTTTCTAATGTTTGAAGCGAATCCTGCCTGTTCATGTTAAGGTAACTGTTCAGTTCCCCGGTAAAATTGGCATCGCTTATTAAATTGCCTTTTGCGTCTATATCAATCCCCCTGACATCGAAATTAACTCCTTTAAACTCCAGAGTATCTCTTATATAGAGGGAATCGAGCACAACCAGGTTCAGGTCTTCTTTACCGTCCCGGTGCAATACTGTCTTTCGGCTGGGGCCAATAATCGATAGCTTCCTGTAAATGGAATTCGGTATTGCAAATTCTATCTGGTCGCGGCTGATGAACTCGACCTTGCCGCCGATATAGTCGTGCATATTCCTAATGCCGCCGCTTTTAATCCTGAATAAACCGATGTCATTGTTAAACGTCGGTTTTTTATTCTGGGCAGTATCGACAACATAAGTTTCCTGGGCAAAAAGAAAATCGCCGCCGGCTGATAAAAATACCAGCAGCAGGGCAATTATTCCATATGTCTTAGGATTTTTCATTTTTTAATATTTTATTAATAAAGCCGGCAGCAGCATAATGCTGCCGCCGACAAATAATTATTAACGACCTACTTCGATTATACCTTCGTTGTAGATACGGCCTGAGTTCAATATCTGGCCTGCACCGAGAACCGGGACAGGCCCGGCGCCTTCGGCCCTCATGACATAAATACCCTGTATTTTGTCGAGATCTGCGCCTGTAACCGAACGGAGAAGGTTGGGGCCATATTCTGTTGTACCCGTACCGTCGTTTTCATTGAATATACCAAATATTTCGCCGGGGGCGGGAGCGCTTAGCTGTGTCCTGAATATATGGCCAGCGCCGAGCGAACCGGGTTCGTGGGCGATTACGAGTGCCGGGTGGGGCCTGCTAAGAGCTACGTCCCTCTGTACGATAGTAATACTCTTGGCAGCAGCATTGATATCCGGCGAAGGAATAGCGCCCGAGCCGTCCCTTTCGTCCTGTGTATTATATGTCATGCCAAATGTAAGAAGGTCGCTACCCGTATATACCAGGTGCCTGACTTCAGCATCGGCGAAATAAGGCGGAACCATACCTTCGTCCCATGTTACAGGATTAGACCAGCGGCCATCCTGAACTGTTATATAAAGTACCGGCGGTGCGCCGAGGATAATGTCGGAGCCGTCCGATAACTGGTATGGCGTGCCCGGAGCAGAGCCGGCAGCAATTAAGTCCACAAGGCTGTCTGCCAGTATTACATTGTCGGCATTGGTTGTAGCCGGATGCCCCATCATAAGTAATTTCTGCTGTTCTTCAGTTGAGTTGTAACCTTCGAAGAACCTGATCTTTGTAGCATCGCCGTTCCACGATCCGTCCCTGTCGCCCGTGGGGTCGAAACCAACCTGCAGCCTGCTGATCTTGGGCGTGCCTGCTGCTGTCGCATAGTTCATCCTGACATGCCTCAGGAGGTTTTTCTCGCGCCATGTATTGGGCGTACCCTTGTCAGCCTTAATATTCAAGTAATTCGATTCTGTCCCGGGGAATACATCGAGCTGGAAGTAGTTGCTGGGGGCGCCTGCAGTGGCATCGAATGTTACCTGAGTCAAAGCATTGTTCATGGTAATAGCGCTGGCTGTCGGTATTGTACCCGTGATTCTCATCTTGCCCTGAACATACCTGCCTGCATTGGCAGATACGTCATAAGTTGCTGTTTTACCGCCTGTTACATCCCTGTCGAAGATTGTAGCATCGGCAAGTGTATTATCGGTGCTTATAATAAAGTTGGCACCGGCGAGGCTGAAATTGCCCCTCATATAAACACTGCCGTCAACGCCTTTGTCAACGCCGCCGGATAGCTCGAGGTTGCCGTATTTATAATTGTTCTCGCCGGATGCTGCAGGAAATTCCGAGGGATTGTTACCCGCAACTTCGGGTGTGCCGGCAGCCTGGCGGTAACGTACAGTCGAAGCGGCTGCAAAGGTCATGTTCGTCCTGAGTGCCGTATTAGCCGTCGAATGGCTGTTTGTAAATATACCGTCGAAATTTAATATGGCATTGGCAGGTGTTGTGGCATTGTAGCCAACATTAAGTGAGCCGGGGGATGTGGGATCTTCCCTTAAAAGAAGAGTACCTCTCTGCTCAACTGTAAATTCTCCTGTGGACATCAGGTCGAGCAAACCTTTGGGGCTGGCTGCCAATGTTGTATTCTGTGCTGCATGCCCGTAATTCATCGTGCCTGCGCCTGTAGTCCTGAAATACGCCGAGGCCGGTGCTGCCACCAGGTTCGAGTCGGGGCTGATAGTCATATCGCCGGTAATAATAGATGCGCCTGTTCCGATAATGAAATTATTCGACACGGTAAGCAGAATATTATCGCCGTCAGAATTTGTAATATAACCCATACAATTAACTTCAGAATTGTTTATCTTCGGGCCGTTGACGATATCCAGGTTGTTATACCTGTTTGTGGCTCCCGAAGCAGCATTTTCACCGTAGATAATCTGGTATGTTGCTTTGAAGCCTGCGCCCACACCATTGCTCAGCGAGCCGTCGCCATCGTAGTGGAAAGTGCCGTTGTATGTCCTGTCGCCTGTCGTGCCCGAAGGATTCGGATTGTATGTACCGAATACCCATACATTGTCTTCCACAGATTTTGTCGAAGTACCGGTATAAGTCAGATGCGTGTAATAAACTATGCCGGGGCCGGCTGCGTTATTACCCTGCACCACCTGGGCGCCGCCGTCACGCCTCCATTCTACGGTACCCTGGATTCTGTTAGTGGCATCCCTACCCAGGCCATTGCCGTCATCGCTGCGGAAAACACCCTGTGTGGCATTGCCGCCCTGAGCTTTCATTACTATCTTGCCGAGATTTTCGGTAGCCTTGTAGGAACCGCCGGAATTGTTTGTAAAGTCGTTGGCCGAGCCTGTTTGTGCTATCGCTTCACCGCCGGCAAACAGCAAAGCAATCAACAGCGCAAGTGCCGGATTCATTAATCTTTTCATAACCACCTCATTTTTGATGATAGAATTTTTATTTATTTTAAATTTTACAATTATTTTCGCTTTTGCTGTTTCGCCCTTGAAAATACCGAATCCTATCAGCTTTTTCAATACGTAGAACCCCTTAATCTTCAGTCTTTTTATTATTCTCGACATAATTGCCCGTATCTTAATTTATTCAACATACTTACTGCCCTATCTCCAAAACGCCGTCATTATCAATTTCGGCGCTGTTCAACACACCCCAGTTGATTATTACCGGGAATTCCGATGCATTGTGCTCATTCCGGAACCTTGCAGCGTTCCTTACCACAAGTTCACCCCTGATAAGCAGGGCGCTTGCTGTATTCTGTACATATTTTGTTCCAGCATCCGTCACAAGTACCGAACCGTACCCTAAAGCCACCGGATGCATGGCGGCTGGCAATACATCCAGGTACTGGTTGTTGCCGTAAAACTCGGTAATACCAAACTGCTGGATACCACTGTAATTACCGAAACCTTCTGCTGCATCCTGCAGGTTATTGCTTCCTCCTATTGCAAAAATTGCATTATTGCTGATATTAAAATTGCCTCCCGAACCGGCCAGGGCATGTGTAGAAACATCGAACCTGCCGTCTGTTACGGTTAAATTGCCGAGTATGGTTATGTCTTTATCTAACGTTACGTTGTCGTTACCGGCTGCGCCGCTATTGCTTATAGTCAGGTTCCTGACAGTAACCGGTAAGGCATCGCCAACCACCTGATTTGCAACACCGTTATAAATAAAGCTGCCGGTGCCGTTGTAACTAAAGTTACGCGATAAAGTGGTCTGAATATTTCCGATATTGCCGGTAGCGATTAAATTAATTCCATTGGGCGATCCAATGCCGAGAGAAGATAAATCATAGAGAGAGAAATGCTTGCCGGCAATAGTATTCGATTCGCAAAGCAGGGTTCCTGTATTAGTGCCTGCATTGCCGACAGCAACGCCTCTTATAGTAACCGAGGCAAGATTTAGCGTTATCTCATGGTCGGGAATACTAAGCGAAGGATTGCCACCGCCGATAACTACCGAATCGAGCGTAGTATTTGGATATAATCCCGGCCCGGCTATTGCGCCTGAATGAGTAGGACTAAAGGTCCAGCTTTGGTCGTTGTCCCAGTTGCCGGTTTGGCGGCTGTAGAAAATCCTCAGGAAAGCTTCTTCATTAGCCATTGTCCAGTCGCCCTGGTATTCGAAATGCTGCTTGCTGGTGGTCATCTCAAAGAAATTGAGCGCCATATCGTGATTTACGCCCGGAGGGATATATGGTTCCCAATAACCGGGAGGGCCTTCCATAGGTGGCCGCCATCTGGCAATAGTATTGATATTTGCCGGCGTACCGATTTTATCGCCGTCCAGGAATTCGAACCTCCACTTGCCCGGGACTGTAGTAGTTACATAGTTAACAGACCAATACCTGGCAAGGTAGTCTGTTGTTAATAATTGATTGAGCCTCAGATGGCCACGGTCTATAGAAGCTGCTCCGGAGCCTTGCGATACCCTGGCGCCGATAGTTCCTTGCATTGCTCCTACATTATCGCCGGTAAATATAGCCGGAGTATAATGGTCTTCGGCTGGATTTGCGCCGAAGGAATCATAAGAACCGACAGGATATAAATAAGCGCCGCCGATACTCTGGATAGTCCTGATGAGGAAACCGCTGACCGGGCTTGTCCTGATATACCTGTACGACGGGGTTCCGTTGTAATTTACCAATGAATTTGGATTTGCATTATCTAATATTATATCTGCTGCCAGGCCGAGCGCAATAACCTGCTGGCCTGTATTGGCCGGGTCTTTACGCAAGTCGAGCAGATTTATTACATGTGCCGATTTGTTGAACTCGAGCACTCCGCTGCCTGCCCCGCGCCTATCCATGGACAGTGTGTAAAACTCTGCGTTGCCGGCGCCGCTGAATGTCTGGCTTGATGAATTATCCCCGAAGAAAACTGTTTCCATATTATATGGGGTAGTTCCGTCGATAGCCCTCGCTCCGTTGAATGTTCCGCCTACAGTTAAATTGCCGGCAATATTAAGACGCGTAAAGCCGTTCTTTGGGCGCAGGTCGCCATTGTTAACATCAAGGTTGCCGTACATTGTAAGATTATTTGACTGTGAACTCATTTCAATAAGGTTTCCCGGAGAAATACCCGAATTTGTTACTGTAATATTCTGAACAGTATCAGGGAATGCGTCGCCGAATTTCTGGTTTCCTAAACCAGAGAATATGTAGTTCGAATAATTGTGATAAAACTGCTTATCGGCATCGAACTGGAAAATACTGTTGCCCATAACCGGATCGATACCTTTATTAAGGTTTTTAATTTCTACCGTTGCATTTTCATTAACATAGAGGTAACTTGACGAGGCTGCCTTAGGGCTCTTTTTAACAGTCCTGCCGTCGTTTATTACCAGCCTGCCGCCTGTACCTGCAATCAAATTGCCTCTGATATCGAGATAAGCGATCTCTGGCTCGGTATTCAGGTTAATAATATCATTATCATCAATGACAACACTATCACGCGTTTCGAACCTGAATTCCGGCGGATTTGCCCAGTCGGGGTTCGGGTACTCGTCTGCAATCGGTGTTCCCGACTGATAGAAAGACCAGGAATTATTATCGTCCCAATTGCCCCCGCCGTTTCTGCTGTAGAAAATCCTTTGGGCTTTTTCGCCGATGAAAAATTCACCAAGGCCGGGCCATAGCTGCGAAGTTGGCAGGCTCGAGGCCAGGCTTACTTCGGCTGTATCATGGGCCAGCGGATGCAGCCATTCCAATTCGTCGAAATCCCTGTCAGTCCAGAGGTAAGTTTCAGCCGGCACGCTCCTGCGCCTGATTACTGCATTTTGCGGCGGGTAAGGAGCAGTCAGGTTTAGGTACTCACTCCTCGGGAACCTGAACCTGATATCGAATTTACGGGCGCCTAACTGGAATGCTGAGCCTGTGGGAACAGTAAACCTCCAGTACCTGGGTACCTGTACCGTTGTATCCATCCTGTTGCCATAAAAAGGCTCTTTAGGAACCGGGGTAAGGTTCACGCCGTCGATAACACCGGATACACCACCCGCATCGGGGAATGTTAAAGTAGCAGGTGCATAATTAGTACCAGTGCCAAGTTCAAACACAACCGTTTCGTTCGAGCCGGTTTGAATATATCTTTGCAAAATTCCGTCGAAATGGCCGAAAGCATTATTCCCACGACGTTCCAGAATTGTTGCAGGTTTTCTAAGCTTA
>DAINRZ010000009.1:0-17436 GCA_036741575.1 Kapaibacterium sp. (SeqCode) | reverse complement strand
TTAAATTTATCGGTCGAAATATCCTTTATAGCCTCTTCTTCAATTGATTTACCGTAGTATTTTTTGATTACATTCAGCGGTACTTTGCCTTTGCGAAAGCCCTTCATATCGATATGCGGCTGTGCTTCCTTATATGCTTTGTCGAACAATGGTTCAAGTTCTGATTTTGTCAGGGTAATTTCCATTTCCCTGCTGCCCGCCGTAATTTCTTTTATAATTTTTTCCAAGTAATTATACCTTATAAGTAAGTAAATCTTAATTCGTAGTGCGGACGGAGAGACTCGAACTCTCACGGATCTCTCCACTAGATCCTAAGTCTAGCGCGTCTGCCAATTCCGCCACGTCCGCAATTATATAGAATTACAAAATTAAGCAGAAATTAATAAATAATAAAATTTGATTTTCTAAATTGAAATTTTCGTTTATATTTGCTTTTTATTATTGTTTGTTAGTTATATTTTCTGGGATTTATGCCTATTTTTAGAAATAGAATTATCAGCATTTTCATGCTGCCTCTTTTTGCTGCACTATTATTTTCGTGCAGCCCTAAAAAATATGATGTAGAAGAAATATATGCCAATTACGAAGATGAACCTTATGATAATCCGCAGCAAAGGGTTTACGAATCGCTCGAAGAAGCTTTGGAAGACCCCGACAACTGCTATTCGCTCGACCTGAGCTATATATATTTCGAGAACACTCCACTGCCTCATTCTATCGGTAAACTTAAAAATCTCCACTCTCTTACCCTAACAGGGAGCGATATTACAAGCCTGCCGGAGAGCATCGGCGACCTGAAAAACCTCAGGAAACTAAACCTTAGAGACTGCAAACTAAAATATCTGCCCGAATCTATCGGCAAATTGCAGAACCTCGAAGAATTGCAGCTTCAAAAGAACATTCTTTATAAATTGCCCAATGGCATATCAAAACTTAAAAAGCTAAAGGTGCTTTACCTATTTAACAACAAGCTTGCTTCGCTGCCCGAATCTATCGGCAATATGGAGAACCTGGAAGAGCTGGCGCTAACAAAAAACCGGCTTGAAAAGATTCCGGCAAGTATTGGCAGCCTGAAAAAACTCAGGAAACTGTTCATATCCGATAACAAGCTGCATGAATTACCCGCCGAAATAGGCAGCCTGCCACGGCTGGCATACCTTTCGGCCGAAGATAACAAGCTGGAAACGCTGCCTGCAGAAATCTCGAACCTGAAAAGGCTTTACAGGCTTTCTCTCGCCGGTAATCCATTGACAATGCTGCCCGAAAATATTGGCGATATAAAGAATTTGAAGCAACTTTCAATTTCTCGTACTAAAATTCAGGAACTGCCTGCTTCTTTTGCCCATCTTGATTCTCTTGAATACCTCGATTGGGACAGTGCTGGCATAATATCCGTTCCACAGGCGCTTTCCGGGATAAAAAGCATTGTGTCGCTCAGCCTGGCCGGGAATGCCATCTCTGCCATTCCCGATTTCATTGCTGACCTAAAGAACCTTGTGGTGCTCAATTTATCGCATAATAGCCTTAGCGGCCTGCCCGATGCATTCTTCGGTTTGCCAAAGCTTGCAGTGTTATCGCTTGCCTCGAACAATCTGGAAGTAATTCCCGAAGGCCTGGCATCAATGCCTGCTTTGAGGGAAATCGACCTGAAAAACAACAAGTTAACATTTATACCCCGCGGAATACTTAAATCGAGCCTTCTGAGATGGCTAAACACAAAGGGGAATATGATTTCTGATTCTGTCATTACAGGATATATTCAAGACCGAATACCGGCAGGGCTATACATAGAGAATGATGAAGAATGATGTTATTATCATAGGTGCTGGTGCAGCCGGGCTGTCTGCCGGTGTACACCTGAGCAGCCTGGGATACAAAGTAAGCATTATAGAAAGGCGCAATATCCCCGGCGGCAGGGCATATTCAATGAAGGATCCGGTGACAGGCGAAATGGTCGACAACGGGCAGCACCTGCTTGCCGGCGCATACAGATACTTCCCTAAGCTGCTAATTGCCCTTGGCACTGATAAATACCTTAATTACCAGAAGGCACTCCATGTGCCGTTTATCCAAAGCGGTAGAATTAACCGGTTAGATACCGGAAGGCTCCCGGGCAAAGCAGGCCTGGCGCTCGGCCTTTTGCTTTTCGGGGCGCTTTCTTTCAAATCTAAATATAATATTCTTTAGCTTTTTCTTAGGATTAAGGCGCAAAAGCTCAATGGTGTGGGCCTTTCGGCTGAGGAATTGTTGCGTACAGAAAACCAGACAGCCGAGTCGATAGAAAAATTCTGGAATCCAATTATTATATCGGCCCTCAACCAGGATGCTCAAAAAGCAGATTCCGGGCTGTTTGTTACGGTCATGGAAAAGGCTTTCTTTGCCGGCCCCGAGGATTCCCGCCTTATATTCCCCACGGCCGATTTCAACGAGTTGTTTGCGCCGGCTGCCGCATGGTTTGCCGATCGCGGCTCGGAACTACATACCGACAAGCAGGTTAAGGAACTGATCATCGAAGGGAACAGAATCAAAGCAGTTCGAATCAATAAAGAAACAATCGAGGCCGGATGCGTTATTTCGGCGGTGCCCCCTGGCAACCTGCTCAAAATTCTGCCTGAAATGTATAGCGGCACCACATTCTTTGCTCCTATAGCGAATTTCGGGTTTTCGCCCATTATATCTGCATACTATTGGTTCGACTCAGAAGTCTTTGGCGGGGAATTCGCAGCCCTGTTGGATTCGCGCCTGCACTGGGCCTTCAACCGGCGCAGGATTTGCCGCTACAACAAGACCATAAGCGGCAACTACCCATATTGCCTCTCTTTTACTATCAGCGATGCAGGCGGACTGGCTGATTTGTCGATTGAGAAACTGAAGGATCTCATGCTGAAGGATATTCTCGGGGTGTTCCCACAGGCAGCCGCTGCCAAACTGCTTCACAGCAAAATCATTATTGAGAAGAATGCCACTCCCAGCCTGGCTCCGGGGACAGAGCATATGCGCCTGCCTCATGTTACGCCCATCGGGAATCTTTTTTTGGCAGGCGACTGGACTGCAACAGGCCTGCCGGCAACCCTCGAAAGCGCTGCCCAAAGCGGTTTTGCTGCCGCCGAAAAGGCGGCTCTGCTGCTGAAAGGCCGGAATACCAACAGAAACGAATAATAGTAATTTGCATCACAAAAACTGATTCGGGATACAATCATACACAGCCCGGCTGTGCCTCCGCAGCCTAACTTTTTATTCGAGTTATTAACCGTACGAATACCCACATTATCTCATTCTTATAAAAAAGCAGAAGTTAATTATCTATCCCACATTGTGGATTCGATACCCCGAAGCTTGCTTCGGGATTGTTGATTCAACCCTTGTAATGATACTAAACCTTGATTTCATGCTATACATTTGCTAACAGACATATATCCAAAATAAAAAATTAACTTTTTTCACTTTCAGCCGATAATGTTTGATGAATTAAAATTGGTTTGATAATTGTTTATTAAATGTATATGTAATTAAATAATGTGAAATATTAAACTTGTTTAATTTAATTATTTTTATTATTATTATTTTTTAATTTATTGAAAATTTGATTTTTTTACGGCAAAGATAGCTAAATATTAATATACTCAATTATTTCGGGGTTTTTATATGAAAAAACCATACATTTTGGTAGTGGACGATAACAGAATTACAACAAAGCTCTTAAGACGGTATCTCGAAGCCAACGGCTACGAGGCTTCGGAATCATACGACGGTGTGGACTGCCTCGAAAAAGTCGAAGAAAGGCACCCTGATGCGATAGTTCTCGATGTGATGATGCCCAGGCTCGACGGTTACGAAACTGTTAAAAGGCTTAAGGCACAGGAAGCGACAAACCACATTCCTGTGGTTATCGTTACAGCGCTCAATGACGTTGCCAACCAGATTAAGTCGATTGAAGCCGGTGCCGACGACTTCCTGAGCAAGCCAATCGAAGAAAAATTATTGATTGCCAAGGTAAGGCTTCTTTCATCGCTCAATATCGAAAAGAAGAAAGCCCTGGCACTCGAAAACGTTGTGAACAAAGCAGCAAGCGGTGCCATGGATATATCCGGCAAGACCGCAGCCGAAATTCTCGAGCAGGAAGGTTTGTAAATTATATCTATAGTTTTCAAAAAATAAAGCTTCACAATAGTATTCTTTATATATTGTGGAGCTTATTTTATTTAAATATTTGGGAATTGTTTTTTGATAGATAAATCAAATAGGAGAAAACATGAAAATTCTTAAAATCAGCCTGATTATAATTGCTGTTGCAACGGCAGTTCTTGGCCTGACTACCTGCAGCTTGATTAAAAGCGCTGCTGCAGCAATCGAAAACCTTCAGCGTCTTCAATTCAAACTCGAAAACGTTAACGGGTTCAAGGTGAGTGGAATTAAACTGAGCGACAAATCGTCGGTTTCCAGCTTTTCTGTTTCCGATGGCCTAAAACTTCTGGGAGACTTCAACAATAAGCGCCTGCCGGCAGAATTCGTGCTCAATGTGGCAGCCAAAAATCCCAACGACGGCACGGGAGGCTACGAGAAAACTACTGCAACTCTTTCGGCGCTCGATTGGCAGCTTTATATCGACGATGTTCCCACTATTATGGGCGGCATTGATAAACCGCTTGAAATACCTGGCACAGGCCAATCTACAATTATACCTCTGAGAATGTCAATCGACCTTTGGAGCTTTTTCAAGGACAGAGGCTACGACAAAGTAATAGGCCTTGCCCTTGCCATTGGCGGCGTTAGCGGCAACACATCAAAATTGAAGCTGGATGCTAAGCCCACGGTCAACACCAAATTCGGGCCGATAAACTATCCCGGCAGGATTACAATTATTGATAAGCAGTTTAATTAATTTATTATTTGGTAAAGACTTACCTGATAATTGCAAACTTTTTTAATTCAGATTCAAGCCCGGTACCATCCGGGTTTTTTGTTTTCACTTTGAAGAGGTAAACTCCCGAATCCAATTCCTTGCCCGAATCGTCCCTGCCGTCCCATTCCACGCCGCCGTTCCCGTCGGTTTCTGTTAACACCCGCAGCACTCTTCCGTCTAATGTCATAATATACACGTCTGCATTAATTGAAAGGTTGGCAAAGAAAATTTCCGGTTTATCTGATAAGCGTACCGGATTGGGGTAAATAAATGCTTCGGAAGAATTCTCTTTCGAAAAAACGAACCCAATCGTACTGCCTGCTCCTGCCGTCATAGGCTTACTACTTTCAGCAACAACGTTCTTTACTGTAAGTAAGTAGTTCCTGCCGAGCGCCTCAAGTTTGTAAACAGGATCGAGGTAAATCGTTACTTTCGATTTTACTGTATTCCTCGTCACTTTAGAGACTTTGCCGAATGGCTCGAGCGAGTAATTCCCCGGAGTTTCAGCAGAAGCTGCTTCAACATCTTCGGAATACTCAAGCACCAATAGGCCGTTGCCTGCCACTGAAACAGACGCCAGGTACAATTCCTCTGGTAAATCTCCGTGATGCCTGATTTCAAAGATTAACGAATCGGCTAATGTAGGAGTCCTGTAATAATCCGGGAACGAACCTGCCTGCAGAGTGTAATAACCCGGCTGCAGGGCAGCCCCGAAGTAAAGTATTACGGATGAATCACCAGCTGTAATTGCATTAACAGGGCTGGCTTCAACTTTGTTATCGGCAGATATTATTGTAAACATTCCCGGCTCTATCCTGTTAGGGGGCAGCTTGCCGCTGTAAGCAACCGTAACTGATTTACCCCCGAAATCTGCAACCGAAACCGGATAAACTTGTTTATGAGTGAATACATAAACGGAATAACTTACTTCACTTGTATCAGTTTGATTCAATGCCCTGGCTATAAACCTGTAGCCAGTATTGTTATCCAGGTTACTAATTATTACAGAAGTCTCCGTTGTAACGGCAACCGATTCTCCGGAATTATCGTCGAACAACCTTATAACCTCGTACTTATCGGCTTTATCGGTTTTATTCCAGAAAAGATAGGCCTGGTTGTAGTTAAGGGCCCATCCGTCAAAACCTGCGGGAGTCTGCAATTTAGGCCCGTAATATTCAAAAAACCTGGTAGCCTGCCACGTAGTAAAAGCAACTTCTTTTCTGCCGTTACCGTCGAAATCATATACAAGGGAATTGCCAGTATTCGCGCTGGGATACCACCATAAGGGCATAAGGGTATTTTTCACTGCATCCCATCTGAAAATATAGTAGTCGGGGAACTTCGAGATTATTATTTCATCGCCGGGGACATTATCGATATCTCCGGCACTGACGCCGTTTTCGGTAGGCTGGATTACCTGAACGCCTGCGAACTGGTCTTCCCATATAGATTTATATTTATTATTCGACTCTGATTTATAAAGGCGGAAAGTCCAAATTACTTTGCCGGCATTGGTATAATCGTAAAGGATCTGCGAGCCGAAGCTGCCGTGCAGGAATTCGGGAATGCCGTCGCCGTCGGCGTCCAGCCTGCACAAATACTGGTTGCCCATGGCAATATTATCGTTTGTTCTCCAGGTGTTTTCGAATTTTTGGCCATCGTATTCGAACATCAGTAAATTGCCGCTTTCTGTGGCGATCAAAATGTCCTTCCTCCCGTCTCCGTCAAAGTCGCCTGCAATAACTCCGGGATTGGTACCCAGGTCACGGTTGTTTGGGTCGGGCAAAACGGTTGCTAAATTTTCATACTTTCCGTTAGCATATTTAATAATATGAACAGCTGTATCGGAGCTTGCAATTATCTCCTCGGCACCGTCCCCGTCAATATCTTCGAGTGCCTGTGCCCAGAAATTCCGAGTGGATGTATTGCTATAAATGTTATTGGCGAATAAACTTTTGCCGGGAGTATACTCGAACAGATAAGTCTGGCCAGACACCTTTGCCAGGACTTCAGCCTTGCCGTCGCCGTCGGTATCTCCGTATGCCACTGGGATATATATATCGTAGGTTGAATCTCTTTTATCGAATTTTTCGCTATCGAAAGTATAAGCAGCAGTGGATTCCCAATTGCCGAAGTATTTTTTATTTGCCACAAAAGAGGCCTTGCCGTCACCGTAAATATTTGCTATCTGGTTTACTAGCACAGAAGATGGCAGTGAGTATTTCTTCAATGTGAAACCATCGACAGGCATGGATTCGGAACTTCTTCGGAATTCGAAATTATAGAAAGCCGAATCGCCCCCTTCCCTGTATGCAACAGCCCTGGCTTCCATATCCGTATCTGCTTCTGCTTCACTTCCGATTTCCAGGTAGTGGAAGTTATCGTAATAATAGTACTCAGAAGCCCTTTTATATGCTTCGGCCGAACCTTTTTTCCTGAATTCCACATAGAAATCTGACTTATGCGAAGTTACAGCCGCAACAAGCATTGCCCTGCGGTCTCCCTTCCAAACGTCACCTTTCTTGAGGCTGATTATATTTAATTTAGAATTGTTTGAATACACCTCAATTGTCACCCTGTCCTCAATAGTACCTTTATTTTTCAGCTTTGCCAGCAGCCTGATTGTATATACTGTATCCTGCAGCTGTGTTAAATCGACGTTAGCCAACAGGGTATCAGTGTAAAACCTCGGTTCGGGCTGCCTCAGAGTGTCCCATTCTATGGCTGAATATGAATCTTCCGGATTTTGCCCGGGGGAAATTAGTACCATAAAAGTATCGAGCAATGGTGTAGCTACCGACCCCCTTACTAATAATACGGGAATTTTTGTTTTGTTGAAAGCAGCTTCATTATTTGGATAGCTAATACACACTGCTGTTTTGCCTGACATCGACACGGCTTTCCCCGCGTCGATTATACCGGCGCCAGTAAGGTCGTCCCATCCGGGCCTGTTTATATCGAGCGATGTTATTTTCATTACTCCGCATATATTTTCACTGCTGAGGGATTTGTCTTTTTCGAGCAGAAGGGCAGCAGTGGCGGCAGCGTAAGGCGCCGAAAACGAGGTACCGCTCGCCTTCTTGTATTCACTACCAAACGTAGCCGATAGAATATCTACTCCGGGAGCCATAAAAGCCAACCTGGAACCGTAGTTGCTCCTAAAATACCTTTTGTTATTAATATCAGTAGCTCCTACCGATATAACTTCGTCATAGTCCGAAGGGTAATGAGGCAGGTTCCATCCATTATTCCCTGACGAAGCAAAAACTATACAACCACGCGAGGTCGCATACCGGATGGCATCGTGCATTATGGAAGATGGGGTAGCTTCGCCGAAGCTTAAGTTTAGCACCCTTGCGCCGTTCATGGCACAATAAACTATTGCCCTTGCAATATCGTCGGTCTCGCCATTTCCCAGAACGTCGAAAGCCCTTGCAGTAATGATTTTAGAATCATATGCCAATCCCGAAATTCCTGTTTTATTATTACGCTCGGCGGCAATAATACCGGCAACGAGCGTGCCGTGGCTGTGCTCGTCTTCGGGCAGGGGGTCGGGCTGAAAATAATCTCCAAGGTTAGCCACTGACTGATCTACGAAGTCGTAACCGATAACGTCGTCTGTAAATCCGTTGCCGTCGTCGTCAATACCGTTCAGGTCGCCACCGACGCCGTCAATTTTTTCCTGCGAGTCCCAGGGATCAAATCTGCCGTTCCCGTTAAGATCTTCTTTTTTATTTACCCATAACTGATTGACAAGGTCGGGATGCAGGAACTCTATTCCGGTGTCGATGACGCCAACGACAATACCCTTGCCCGAGGCTTTTTCCCATGCTTTTTCGGCATTTATAGCTCGCAGCGCCCACTGTTCGCCGTACTTGGCGTCGTTTGGCTTACGGGATATATCGAGTTTGTAAATATAGTTTGGTTCAATTAGTTCAGGTTGAAGTTCACTTTCGATAATATTGAGTGCATCGCTTGAATTCATCTCCGAAGGAATTAGTACAACACGGTACTTTTTCAGGGCAATCTTTTGTTCATCCTCGGGGCTGGTAATATCCATGGTTTTCGATTTGGTAAATGCTTTTCTTTCGGAGGGGAAATCGAAAGCAGGAAGGATTTTGATTCCATCAGCCTGGACTTTATTTATAGATTTGCTTAATGAATGTTCACTCAGTTTAATAATATAAGAATTGTAATTACCTGCAAATATGTAATAAGGAAATAAAAGTACTAATGTAATAAGCCAAATTTTCGAAACCATTCATCCATCCACATTTTATAAATCAATACATAAAAGAAAAAAGACAGTAAAAGCCTCGAAATATTTTGTCTCTTAATCCCGAAGAGTCGATTATTTGTTATTAAGCAGTGTATGGCAGTTATTACTCTGACTTAGAATTATTGTCAAATTCACACTTTACTTACCCTTTTTTCTCTGGTTTTTGGTTTTTGGTGATGTATATGGAGCGCCGGGCACACTTCGGCCCTGAGACTGGGCAACTTCCTGGGCTTCGCGCATTTTCTTCTGCAGCCAGCCTTCTTTTTTGGGCATTCTCTTCAGGTCTTCGAGTGTCAGACGCTTTTTCGAGAATTTATTAATGTAAATCTGCTGGCCAATGCTAAGGATATTAAACATGAAATAATAGAGATTCAGCCCCGAAGGCAGGTTCGAAAACATAAGCGTAAACATTACAGGCATCATATAAACCATCATTTTCTGGCGGGGGTCAGTAATCGTCATCTTCTGCTGGATAAACATAGTGATACCCATAAGAATTGCCAAACCGGACAAATCTGTTATTCCTATTATAGCAAACGGGAAATGAATAACATAGTCGGGCAGCGAAAGGTCCGTCAGCCAAAATGGCAGGAATTCCGCCTGGCGCAAATCTATGGCGCTGTTGAGCACTTTCCACAATGCTATAAGAATGGGCATCTGGAGTAGCAGCGGAAGGCATCCGCTTGCAGGATTGATGCCATACTGGCCGTAGATTTTCATTGTCTCCTGCTGCTGGGCTTTTGGATCGTCTTTGTATTTTTCCCTGATTTTTGCTATTTCTGGATTTATCAGCTGCATTTTCTGCGACGACCTCATTTGGGTAATCGAGAAAGGATAGAGCAATATTTTTATGAAAATTGAGAAAATTATCAGTACGATTCCGAAATTAGGCACAAATGTGCTAATTAGTTTAATAAAAGGCAGCAAAGCATATTCGCCGATAATCCTGAACAGCCACCATCCAAAGCTCATTGTCCTTTGCAGGCCGTATTTATGCACTTCGTCATACTCCAGCGGGCCAATATAAACCCTGAAGCTGTTTTTGACGACACCTCCCTTGTAAGGCAGCTTAATATTCATGTCGTACGATTCAAGCACTCCGTTGTCGGGCAATGCATGCCTTGTGCCTGTGGCATTGACCTTTACTTCGAATGCATTTTTGGGATACGGGATAAATGCCGTTACAAAATACTTCGATTTAATGGCCGCGAAATCTATGTAGCCGTCTATGGGAGAATCGAATTTAACAGGTTGGTTGTCGGTAGCGTCAATTTCGTCAGGTTCGTCATTTTTGACAACCATTGCAATGGCATCGCCCGACTCGAGGTCGGAGCGGTATTCCTGATATTTTAGCCCGTTGTCCCAGTTAACAGTAAAGCCGATTGGCTTAAGGTAATCGTTCATGTTGCTGACAACAAAGTCAGTCATCATTATATACGAATTGCCATAAAATGTATAGGATCTGAGTATTTCCCTGTCGTTGCCAAGGGAAAGCCTGAATGTAAGCTTAAGCGAATCGCTGCCGGTTAGTTTATTTAGCTTTTTTGCAGATACTGATTCAAAATACAGGTCTCTCGTATCTATAGCCTTGTTGTCCCTGGTGTCGAATGCCATGTAATATGTGGCACCGAGTTCGTTCCTGATTAACTGTGCTGGCACGCCGTCCCATTTATTGTATTTCTTTAGGGTCCACTCTACAAGAGCTGCTCCTTTGACGGATATTTTAGCAATCAATAGTTCGTTTTCAATAGTAATAGTATCGTCGCTGCCATTGGAAAACGGGGCAAATACCCCAAATTTTTCGAATGCTGCAAGCGAATCTTTGTTTACGCCGGCGGTTAAGCTGTCGGCAGCCGCATCAGTGAATGCAGTATCTTTAGCAATAGTGGTGTCGGCTTTATCAGCAATAACCTTTGCCGTATCCCTTCCTTTTGTAACTTTATCCTTCGCCGGCTCGGGGGCTTGGTTGACGGATGTGTAAAATAACCATACAGTGACGATAACGCCTATTAACACAAAACCGATAATTGAATTTCTATCCATTACAGCATTCTAAATTTTTTTGGAACAACAAACATGTATATTTTTGCCCTCCTCTTTTTCGGGCACAGGGTCGATACCGCCTGGATGCCACGGATGACACCTGCCGATTCTTTTAATAGCAAGCCACGAGCCTTTCAGCGAACCGAAACGGCTAACAGATTCGGCGGCATATTCCGAGCAAGACGGATAAAACCTGCACGACCCGGCAAATAAGGGAGAAAGGACAAACTGGTAAAGCTTTATTATAAATATTATTACGTGTTTCATTTTTGAATTTCTCCTGATCTTTTGGACTCGAATGCAAAGAAATTGCCGAATATGCTTAAAATCTCCGGCTTCACCTGGTTCAGGCCGATAAGCTTAGGGTGCCCCGGGGCCGTTTTACGGATAAAAATCATACTGTCAATAATCTCAATATTCTTTGTTGCCTGCAATTCTTCCAAAGATTGTTTAATGCCTTCTCTCAACAGCCTTTTCACCCTGTTGCGGACTACAGCTTTCTTCGAGGCTTTCTTGCCTATAACTACCGCATAGCTTATAATATGCGCCTTCGAGCCGCTAAGCTCAGCATTGCCCGGATTGGCCGTTGTAGCTATAAATGCCAGGGTATTCTTTTCGTACAGCTTTTTTCCGTTTTCGTACACATAAGAAAACTTGTTTTTTCCTTTAAGCGGCACGAGCTTATAAGCAACCATAGAAAAACCGTAACAACCCTAAATCCCCGCAGAATTTGCCTGCAAAGGATTAATTAGGCTTCTTGCCTTCGTCGCTGACCGTTAGTTTGAACCTGCCCTTTGCCCTGCGTGCAGCCAATACTTTCCTGCCGTTCTTTGAAGCCATTCTTTCGCGAAAGCCGTGCTTATTCAGTCTTTTCCTGCGGCTCGGCTGATATGTCCTTTTCATTTCACAACCTTACAATTTTATTAAATACAATTTATAATTTTTCCAAATTAAAGAGTTACAAATTTAGAAATTTTTTTTGTTTTATTCATAATATTATTTATAAATTGCCGAAAAATGAGTTAAATATTTTAGTTTAATTATGTTTAGGTGTTTTATTTAAAAAAAAATTAAGAAAGTTCACTTTTTTTTTACATTTTTTTGTGACCTTTTGGCTGTTCATGTGTCAATATAGGAAATTTAAAATGCAAAATGAAAAAAACTATTTTTAAATATGGATTTTTTTCGGCGAGATTGGGAATAACAGCGTTCTTTGTCAACTTGGTTCTAAATTGCGGATGCGATACATGCAGCCCAAGCCGGCCCGATGACAGCAAGGATTTCGAAATCTATTACGATGCTTTGCCGCTTGGCGGCAGCGATGCAGTTATTTATGGCGTGAACCACAGCAAACCCGGATTCGGCTGGATAGGAAACGGGATGTTGTTTTCGGCGCCAAACTCTGACGGGATAATTGCTTATACCAGCCAAAAAGGCGGTTTGGCCGATGCCCTGATGTATTACAGCCTTGGCGGCGGCAAATCGGGAAAGATTGTCGATAAATCGGCCTACCCGGGAATAAGTTTCGTTATTGCATCGCCGGGCAGCAGAAAAGTATTATTTGCCGACGGCAGCGATTTATATTTCTTTAATATGGACGGCACAGGCGATTATCAGCTTACTTCGGGTTTGTGCCCGGGCACACTGCCATCGTTTTCGCCCGACGGGAAATATATAGCTTTCTTTACAGGCACATCTACCGATTCGGCTATGAAACTGCTGGCTTATTATTCGGATAACCCTGCGGGAAATCCGGCACTGTCTGCCGATTTGCCGTTTGGGGCAGGTAAGTTCCATAAATACATTGGAATTACATGGTCGCCCGACTCGAAGTCGGTAGTGTATACCAGAAGTAGTGGCGGAATATCGAAAGACCTGATATTTAAGGAAATTATAAGCGGCAGCGAAAATATCGCCGGCGACGACAACTTCGGGGCTTCGCAACCCGTTATTTCTCCCGGGCTCGATACTTTTTGCTTTGCCTGCAGCGACGGCAATATCAGGATAAAAAGGATTTCGGACGGCAAGATTTGGAGGATTACAGCGGCAGAGGCAGGTGAATATTACTCCGGCCCTCAATGGTCGCCAGACGGTGAGAAAATCCTGTTTATAAGGTTCCGCGAGAATATTTCAGGCGGCGGCACACTCGAAGTGTTCGGACTGAAAACAGGCAAAACAATTATTATTGGGAATAATATCCTAAGGGCTTTTTGGAATCGTCAATATAATAAGTGATATGAAAAAATTCGGCAAATACAGCGACTCTGAACTCTACGCTTTGCTTCGGGAACCGAAGGAAACGGCGGAGGGGGCTTTTGCCGAATTGTACAACCGCCACTCCCAAAAAATATATGCTTATATTATAAGGGTATTGGGCAGTACCGAAGACGTAAACGACTTGTTTCAGGAGGCTATGTTAAAATTTTACGATTCGGCACGGGAAGCCCACAAGGTAGATAACGTGCCTGCTTTTCTGATAACAATCACCCGCAACCTGTGCCTGAATTACAAACGGGACAAAAAAGCAACGCTCCGGTTCGACGATTACAATTTGTATTCTAACGACAGAAGCTACGAATACAAGGAAATGCTCGACTTAATTTCTTCGTCGCTGGAACTTTTGGACTTCGATTACAGGGAAGCATTCGTGCTGAGGCAATACCAGGGGTTTTCCTACAAAGAAATCTCTGATATCACCGGCGAAACCATCCAAACTATAAAGAATAAAGTCTGGAGGGCAAAAGAAAAGATTAAAACAATATTAGAACCATATTTGCAAGATATGTCGAATTAACTATATATATTGGTATTGAAAATGAGTTACGCCAAACTAATACACGAATTTCTGGACGAAGGGCTGAGCGGCCCCGAAGAGGATACCCTTTTCGCAGAGCTCAACAGGAACCCCGACCTGAGGAATGAGTTCAACCGGCAGGTAAAAATGCATGTCATCACCCAAAACGACATGGCAAGCATTGCACCGCCGCTTGCTACCACAACCGCTGTCTTCTCGGCGCTTGGCTTTGCGGTGCCCGTCGATACTATGGCAAGGCCTGTGGCAGCAGCCGATTCGGGCTCCAGGCTCAAAGCAATCTTGGGTAAATATATCCCGGTAGTCATAGCTATTTTTCTATCGGTTGTTATTACTTCGTTCATTGTTTCAATGTTTGCCGAAAACGATAACCGTGCAATTAACAGCATTACTGCTGTTAACGGTACTCAGCCGGCTGTTTTTGATTTGAAAGGCATGGAACCAGCAAAAAAGGTTGCTTACCCGATTGTAACAAGCGTTGAAAATAGCGGCAGAACGGGGCAAATCAGACAAATAGCCCCTGCCATAACTGCCCGTAGGGAATTTGTTCAGGCAGAGCCCGCTTCTTCCTCACCCGTCGAAAGATGGATTCCAAGCCTGGCCGCTGCCGAAACCAATATTATCCTTGCAAATAGCAATACGCTGATAGGCAGCCAGGCAACAAATGATGCAGATGATTACACCTCTGTCTTTAGGGCAGAAATACCTACTGTATTCGATTCGGAGTTTTTTAATATCAACGGAGGATTATCAGATATATCAAGGTACCATGTGTTAGTCAGGGCATCTAACGGCTCTTTGGATATTTTAGGCGGTGCCACCCCCCAATTCGATAAGGACCTGAGAACCGGCTCGCTGCTTAATAATCTTTCTGTAGGTGTTTTCTACAGGCTAAGCGAACATTTTATAGCAGGCGTGGAACTTGGCTCCGAAGAATATAATCAGGAATTCAGATTTAATGACGGCAATATAAAGAAAGTAAGGCTGCAAAGCCCCAACTTGTATTGGATTGGGGCTACTCTCAGGTATTCAATATCTGATTTATTGCTGAACGAAAAGTTTTATCCTTATGTGCAGGCAACTGCAGGCGCAACTGAAATCGGAATTCTCGGGAAAGCCCAGGCCGGCCTGTCTATGAATTTATTAAGCGGAATAGGGGCAAATATCGGCTACGAAGTAAGCGCCTCACAGTATTCCATCGAGGGTTCACCACTGTTTTCGGTTAACCACGGACTAACAGTCGGTTTGGTATATAAACTTAAATAGAAACCGCCTGCATCCTGAACAGATAATGAACTATTAAGCCGGGCAGTTCACAAAAAGACTGCCAAGTTTTATTTGCACCCAATCCCTAAAAGCGTTTACTATTACTGTTTAGCCTCAGCTCCACGAGTGCGAGGCTGTGTATCAATTTCATCCTGTTCCAAATAATTAATTCTTTTGTCCCGTATTTGAATTTCAATTCGTCAGTAATTCATAAGTATATTATTATTTATTTTTTGGATATGAACAATTATTATCAATACGAAGATAGTCGTCTTTTGGCGGCGATAAAGGAGCAAGGCCCCGGCAGCGAGTATGCATTCAATGAAGTTTACTCCCGTTATTCCGATAAGTTGTATTCGTATTGCCTATTCAAATCCGACAATGAAATGGATGCCCAGGAAGTGTTTCAGGATACATGGTTGAGGTTCTTAGATTCAGTTAAAAAAGGCAGGAATGTAACAGCCGTCAATGCATGGCTTTACAAAACCGCCCGCAACCTTAGTATTGACAAATACAGGCAAAACCGGCGAAAGTCCCCTGATGCAATGAATGAGTACGACATGGGATTATTAACAGATCCGCTGAACTTGCACATACGACTGGAAAACGACGAACTGCTTTCAATAATCGGGCTTGCTGTCAACAATCTAAGCGAAATCTATAAAGAAGCATTCCTTTTAGTATGGTTTTCGGGATTGAACTATTCCGAAATTGCCGAGATAACCGGCGAGACCACTGACTGTATTAAAAAACGCAGCTACCGTGCAATGGAACAAGTGCTTGCCATCATGGAGCCGATTATTAACGATATTGCAAAATGAGGATTTTATGAATAATATACAATTATATACGGATTTCCTGGAAGGCAGGCTCGACGCAAATACCGAGCAGCAATTTGCCGAGGAATTCCTGTATAGCGAATCATTCCGTAAAGGATTCAGGAATTGTATCGCTGTCACCAGGGCTATAAATACAAATATATCAAAATTCGGCCCACCGGCGAGTGTTACTGCTGCTGTATTTACAAGCGCCGGATTCAATAATTTTGCCGCCGCACAGTCTCCGTTGTCTTCTACGGCAGCTAAAGCGCCGATATTAGGCTCGAATAAGCTAACTGCTTTAATATCATCTGTTTTATCGGTTGGTATAACTGTTGCTATTATGTACTTTGTATTTATTGACGGCAATAGCCGGATTACACCCCAAAGCCTGGCGGCAGCCGGCAATTTATCAGCCCTGGCAGGCATTCTGCCCGATTCGCTAACTAATGATCAGCAAATTTATCAGACGTCTGCTGCCGGTATTAATGATGAAGCCGAACAGTATTTGCAGCATAACCAGAAAAATAAAACCATTTGGGCACAAAATAATAAATTGGCAGCCGGCAGTGAGGAATGGCCGAGAGCAAATACAACAAATGAAAATAATCAAGTAGCTAACGTAGATAATTCCAGTGAATCCATCGAGTTTGCTGTGCCGGTAATATCTGCCCCTTTGCCTGCTTTTTCAATTCCAACTGCAAATCCAGGATACACCGGATTGAAAAATTATCTTATCAAAGGATTGGATTATAATGCCGGTATGCAAGGCAGCTTCGAATGGTTGGAGGGTATTCGTATCGAGGCCAAAAAAACAGCCGGCAGAAGTTTCAACAAAGAAACCGTAAATCCTAATGATTTAAGTATTCTCAATAATGCCGGATTAAGTATTTTCTGCGAGCTTACAGATAATTTATCAATTGGCTTGGATATGCGGCAAGAGGATTTCTTCCTGATATATAACGGGGCAGACAGCCTTGAAAATCCGATAAGAATTGAACAGAATGCCAGCCTTGCTTTGTTCGGTATTATAGCCAGGTATTACCCGGACATTGAAGTTTTAGGCTTTAAACCCTCGGTGCAATTGCTGGCCGGCGGCGGGGAGTACGGATTTACTATCAGGGCGGGAGCGGGGATGCATTATAATCTTTTCAGCGATTTCGGCATACTTATGCAGGCAGAATACACTCACCTGTTTTTTATGCACGATAAAAAATATTCCAACCAGGGGAAAATCGGAATTAACTATGGTATTTATTATAAATTTTAATTATTTGAAGGTGGCATATGAAAAATTATAACCTGTTCACATTGT
>DAINRZ010000008.1:0-18183 GCA_036741575.1 Kapaibacterium sp. (SeqCode) | reverse complement strand
TCTGCATTTTGAATTATTTCAGTAACGGATTTTAATGTTTCGAAACCAAAATTAACTTCATGTTTATAGAATATTCCCTGATGTGCCACTTTGTTGCGCAATTTTATAATTTCTTTCCATTTCTGCTCAAACATTTTATCCTGGAAGTTTTCTTTGAAATATTTCGTATAATTACCTTGTAATTCATTCTTAAGTGTACGAAAATCCTCGTTGCTGTCCATACTCAATAATCTCGATATTATTTTATCCGGGCTATTGTATCCGGAGGATTGTTTATAGATTAACTCTCCAAGGTCATCGAAATCAATAAACCTTACCTCGTCATCTACATAAGAGGACATCTCGTCTCGCCTGTCGGCGCGCCGTAGCCTTGCTTTTTCTAGCATTGCTTTTGTGGCAGTTGTTTCCCACCAGTCGGAACCTATCCTTTGAATAAAAAACTTGATCAAGTATTTCCTCAGTAAATTTTCTACTTTATTGATTTCAGGATACAATTTGTTTGCTATGTGTGTGGATACGTCGTCTGTTAGCAGTCTTATGCTGCTGAATTGAAGTGTGTTTTTCAAATGCTTCAGGATTTTAATTCTAAAACATTCTATTGAATCGAAATTATCGCTAAAAATGTTAAGCATGAAAGCGCATTCAAAATAGTTGGTGATAACCTTGCTAGTATCTACTGATTTAATAACAATATTGATACCGGTCGAGTCTTCCCTAACTCTTACCCTGCCTTTCTCTGTTTCAATCTTTGTTAGCTTGCCACCCCAAAGGCTATTGCTGAACGATAGCGCCTGAGCCAAAGCAATTTCGCTTTTTACATCAACCGGCTCGATACACAACAATTCAAAAAAGAAATGTTCAGTTTGAATATTTTTCAACATAAGCCCCCCATTCTACAACAAACACAATTTTAAATTTAAAGCACTTTTCATATAATACCATAAGTTAACATATTAATATAAAAAATTTATTCATAATAAGCCAATTTAGAGCAGTATTTCTTATTTTGGTATGCGTGCTTATTCAGACCAGCCTTTTCAATATGCAGTGTATCACAGGTGGATTTATATAACCTCATGAAACATCAAATTCCGTCAAAGGAATATATCATAGTCTTTTGATTCAGATTAAATCAGCCTCATCCACCACCTTTGTTGGTTGTAGTATAATTTTCAATTCTACCTATTTCAATGCTATATTGGCATAAATATTGATTAATTGATTGAAAAATTAATGTAATATTTTTTAAAAGGTAAACAGATGCCTGATTTCAGGAGAATACACTTTCAGAAGAAACTTATGCAGGCTATTGCAGAAGGAATAAATTCGAGTTTGAACCCGAGCGATGAAACGATGAGAGTCTTCAACGAATGCATATTGGAAAGCGACCTGAAGAAGTGGTGGCGCCATTTGAATAAAATTGAACTGGAAAAACAGGATAACCGCGATAAAATGATAAAAAGTTTATTAACAAACTAAAGTTTAATAAAATCTTTCCGATAACTTATTATGAGGATTGAGCTAAGAGGTAGTAGAATTTTTTCATGATAAGCGACCTGAAGGCTGCTAACCAAAAATTAGCAGCCTTTTTTAATTTTCCGGTATTGCTTATTGGAAGCGCTGCTACAGCCTAAACATAATAGTTTTATCGGGAATCATTGCCCTCCAATTGCGCCACAACGGCAAACTGAGCATACTTAGTGTCGCTTAACTGGAAAAGAAAAATCGTATTTATCAGATAGAATGCCCATTTCATTTTCACAGGCAAACCTTCGATAATTTTTATTTTGTATCCTGCCCCGGCAAACAACCGGGCTATGCTTTTCTTGGTAAAAAAACGAAAATGTGTATAATCTAATATACCGCCTTCTTTTCTGTATTGCCAGTCCTTTTTAAATAATAACTCTTTGAGATTGCCGATATATCTGACATTTGGTATAGAAGAGACAATGTATCCGCCCTCCTTGAGCAAATGCCTGCAATCGGTTAAAACCCTGTCGGGATATGTGAAATGCTCCAGTACATCGTTGAATACAATACAATCGAAGTAACCTACGGGCAAAGACGGTAAACAGCTCTCAAAATCACCGGCCAACACTTTATCGAGGTAATGGTTTGCTATCTGGGCCGACTCTGCAATGAGTTCGACACCCCATACTTCAACCCCTGCCGATTTTTTAAGTTGCCGCCCGAAAAGCCCCTCGCCGCAGCCGACTTCCAAAATTTTGCCGCACCCGGCAGGGATATATTTCATCATTTCCGGGCGGCTATGGCTGTAATATTCCGCCGATTCCACTTTATCCATTTCCCTTTCTACCCGATAGCCGTTAATTGCTATTAAAAAATTTCAGATTTAAAAAAACTGTTAATTTATGCAAAATATCATTTTTTTTACAATATCGTAGCATTTATAACAACCAGAATTTCCTAAGTAAAATTGAACTGGTTATTGATTTAGTAATCCATGCTTTTTATCATAGTACCTTAATATTAATGTATTATTGCCCTGCTTTTTCGCATGACACGATTATTACGTAAGAGTGAGATATATGCAACATCCATGGCCGGCTATTATTTTTGAGGGGGATTGCATTGTTCTGTAATTATGCAGATTCTCTTTTCAAAATCCTTTGGCTGCGGCATTAATCCTGCTTCAATTCAACTGGCAGGCATTCGGCTGGGGCGTCGTTTTTATTGCCTGGCCTATATATCAGGATGTACAAATAACCCGGCCTGAATGAGTAATCTTTCAAGCTGCAAACAGCAATACCGGCAGAATCCAATATATCGATTCCATGTTTGCCGGAATAAGCAGTCTGAATTGCCGAATATTGCCCGTAGGCGAGTTGTGTTTCAACGGGATATCCGGCGGCTCCGCGGAAAGTAAATTTACCTGCGTCAGGCATTACATTCACAAAGCGAATATAGACGTTGCTTGGCGAATAGGAAGTTATACTGTCGTTCAGCAACAGGGCATAAGTATGCAGCGTGTCCCCGTATGGAATAAACGAAAGTTTTTCCCTGTCCCTTAGTATAACAGGTGAATAGTACAACACCCTGCCCGAAGCCGGTGATGTAATCTTCAGGAAGTTTTCTATTTCGGCGGCAGCTTTAACATAAACTACAGAGTTATTATTATAATCAGCAAAAGCCAGGGTATCTTCATATTTATCCGAGACCTTTAGCCTGCCCGATTGCCTTATGCAATTTATTACTGCTATAGATGAATAATCTACGGGTTCGGTAATTTTATTGTCGGTTGGCAGTTCGGTAACGCATGGGCACGCACACAATCCGGCCGATAAAACAATCAATACGATCCTTAGATACTTCATTGCTCAATCCCCTAATACACTATCCGTTTGGAAAAGAATTTAATATAGGATATTTACTTCTGCTTTGCATTAATTATAAGTTTATTTACAACTTAGTTTCGAATAAATTTATCAGCATTTTCTTCCATGTATTATAATTGTGGCCCCATTCCGGCCCCCAGATATCCAGCATATGCGGTATGTTTTTCGACCTTAGTATTTCGCTTAGCTGGCTCGAGTTGTGGGGGAATTCGTTTTCGCCCGAGCCGGACAGCAAGTACACATGATGTTTTGAGCGGAGCGCCGAAAGCCAAAAGTCCTCGTTAAGGTTGGGCAAGTAGTGGATGGGGGAATTAAAATAACAGTTATCGTCGAAATAACCTTTGCTAAGGTGTTCGATATTGTAGGTAGAGCTTAGCGAAATCATACCGTAAAAAATATCGGGCCTGCGGAAATACGAATTAGCGGCATGGAATCCACCAAGTGAAGCTCCGCAAGTAATAATCGGCACAGCTCCGCCGCAATCGCCGAAAATAAAGGGCACCACTTCTTCGATAATGTAATTGTTGTACTCAAAGTGCCTTTTGGATTTCTGCTCGCTGGAAATTTCTTCGTGGAACCAGCTTTCCTTATTAACAGTATCGACGGCATAAACCTTGAACTTGCCCTTTTCGATATAAGGCGCAATCGAATCAATCAGGCTTTCCCCAAAATACTCTTCGTTGCTGTCCGTTAAGGCAGGAAAAAGAAGAATTGCAAAGCCGAAATGGCCATAGACAGAAAGATTCATTTCCTTCGATAAATTAGAACTTACCCAATTATGGCTGTTTGCTAACATGTAAGATCCCTTTTTTATATCAATTTAAATTTAATAATAATCAGACGAATCAAAATATTTATATTTTTAATACTCCGGTTCATACCCAAGCTTTCTAATCCATCGCCTTACTTGTGTAGCACTCACTTCGCTTTTGCCTGCTATCTTCAGGAAATGATTAAAGTCATCGACGGCCTGCAATACTTTGCCCTCCGACCTGAACGCCATGCCACGGTTTAGGTATGCCTGCGGGTAATCGGGCTTTATCTCTATCGCAAGTGTATAATCTTCGAGCGCTTTTTTAAAATATTTCAGCTTGGCGAAAAGGTTGCCCCGCCCTATATAAGCCTGCACAAACTTGGGATTGGACTGTATTGCTTTTGTAAAATCCTTAACGGCTTCTTTGTACTGGCTGAGCGCCACATGGGAATTGGCCCTGCCGAAGAAAGCATTAATCAGAGATGGGTCGAGCTCGAGCGACTTATCGTAATCCATTATGGCTTCCATATACCTTTTGCCATAATAATATGCATTAGCCCTGTTATAATAGAGATTGGCCGACATGGGGTCGAAACTTAGTGCTTTCGAGTAGTCCCTGGCTGCCTGCTCATAGTTCTTAACAGAGAAATAAGCAATTCCCCGGGTATTATAAGACTCAGCCGAGTCGGGTTTCAGGCTAATCACCTTGTCTAAGTCCTGAATGGCTTTGTCCCATATTTTAAGCTTGTTATAAACAAGCCCTCTGTAATTGTAAGCCAGAAAATTATCGGGATTTATCTCAATAGCTTTTGTGTAGTCCCTGAGCGCTTCTTTGAACTTTTGCAAGTTTCCGAAGGCAATGCCCCTCGTAACCCATGCTTTGTCGTTTTCCGGTTCGATATTAATAGCGCTTGTCAGGTCTTTTACTGCATCTTCATATTTTCTTGTTTCAAAATACGAATGAGCCCTGTAGAGGAAAGCCTGAGCGTAAGTAGGATTTTTCTCTATGGCTATCGTCAGGTCGTCGATAGCTTTTTGGAACTGCCTGAGCAAATAATATGAATAACCCCTTTTGTAATAAGCAAAAACGAGCTCGGAATTAATATCGATAGCCGAAGTAAAATCCTCGATAGCTTTCTGTGGATGGTTCATTTCGGAATATGCCAGGCCGCGCTTAAAATGTGCAAAAGAGAATGAGGGATTGAGTACTATAGCATTGTTATAATCAATAATTGCTTCCCTGAAATTATTAAGGGCCGAATAGCAATTGCCCCTTTTAAAATAAGCAAACGCAGCCCTGGGATTCGACTCTATGGCTTTGGAATAGCATTTGATTGCATCTTCGAATTTCTCCAGTTTGACGTTCTCGTCTCCGCTTTCAATCCAGCTTTCGGAGTCCTTAATATCCTTATTTGCCGCCATAATCCTTTTATTAAATTAATCCAACCATGCAAAAATATAATATTGATTAATATTAAAAAATTAAAAATATTATCAATTATCGGTTGCTTTGGTGTATTATTTGAGAAAAATCTTGATTATCTTTATAATTTATTATTTTAGCTAAAAATAAATGTATTATTTGGAAGGAGCCATATATGGCAATTAATGTACTTATACCCATTGCACAGGGAACCGAAGAAATGGAAGCCATTATTGTTGCCGACCTTTTGAGGCGCGCAAATATTAACGTTAAAATTGCCGGCGAATCGAATATTATTACTTGCTCACGAGGCGTTAAAATATTACCGGATATTTTAATCGACGACATAAATCCTGAAGATACATTTCATGCTGTCGTTTTGCCCGGCGGGAATATCGGCACCCAAAGGCTTAACGATAATCCGGCTATCGAAGATATTCTGAAAAAATTAAAAAGAAAATCTATGAAAATTGCAGCTATTTGCGCTGCGCCTACTATCCTTTCGTATCACAAAATTATTAGTGACGAAAATGTTATTACCAGCCACCCATCCGTCAAAGAACAATTGCTCTCGCACATATATGTAGAAGACAAAGTCGTTGTTGACGGGAATATTATAACAAGCAGGGGCGCAGGCACTGCTATCGATTTTGCACTGAAACTTATCGAAGTGTTAATCGATTCTGCCGCAGCAAAAAAAATCAAAGATTCAATTGTTTATTAATTATGTAGTGCCATGCAGACTCTTGCACTGCTAATAGAATACGACGGAACAAATTACTGCGGCTGGCAGAAACAGAAAAATGCCCAAACCGTACAGCAAAATACAGAAGACGCTTTATCTGCAATAATTGGCTACGAAACCGCAGTCGTCGGCGCCGGCAGGACCGATACAGGCGTCCATGCCAGGGGGCAGGCAGCGCACGCTGTATTGCATAAGCAATGTAATATTCCCGGCCCAAATATAATCAGAGCCATTAATTCCAAATTGCCCCCGGATATCAGGATATTAGATGCTGCAATCCTTGCGGGCAAGTTCCATGCAAGGTTCGATGCTGTGGCAAGGGAGTATTCATATACCATCTCCAAAGAATGGAGCGTTTTTAACAGGCTTTATTCCTATTGCCCCGAATATCTATTCGATGAAGGCAGGTTAATGGAAGCTGCATCAGTTTTTCGGGGCACTCACGATTTTTCGACTTTTTCGAAAAATAATCCCGATACAAAAAATTATATATGCAATGTTAAAATTTGCAGGTGGACAAAAGGCGAAGGATTCATTAGGCTAAGGATAAAAGCGGACAGGTTCGTTTATGGCATGGTACGATCGCTGACGGGGGCAATGCTGGATATTGCCAGGGGAAAAAGGAGCCCCGGCGAAGTGGCCCAGGCATTAGACGCCGCAGACAGGCGGCTTATCAGCCCGATGGCTCCGCCGCAGGGGCTGGTGCTCGAAAAAATTTATTACCCGAAAAATCATAAAATATTTTCGTAAGTAATAATTTATATATTATATTTACTTATGTATGAATATATGTCAAGAAAAATATAAATGGTGTAAACATGATCCAAAAATACTTATATCGGCTTCGGCTGGCTATTCTAATTCCGGTATTTGTTCTCCTGGCATCGTCGTGCGAAGACGGCGAAAGCCCGCTAGATTTTAATGCTTTCAGCCTTGCAGATGATGTTAAGCTGGGCCTGGAGCTCGACAGGCAGATACTTGCCAATCCTCAGGAATATCCGATATTGAACAATGCAGCAGCCCAGAAGTATGTCGAAGATATTTTCTTTGCAATCCTGCAATCACCCAAAATTAAATACAAAAACGATTTTCCATACCAGATTAGGATCATCAAACGCGACGATATTGTTAACGCTTTTGCAGCTCCCGGGGGGTATGTGTATGTATATACAGGGCTTATGAAATTTCTAGACAACGAAGCTACCCTTGCTGCAATTATTGCCCACGAGATTGGCCATTGCGAGAACAGGCACGCTACCAAGAGAATTACCAAAGCTTACGGCGTTCAAATAATCCTCGATATCCTGCTGGGCGACAATTCAGACCAGTTAGTCAAACTTGGAACAGATATACTGACCAACCTGGCCTTCCTGAAAAACAGCCGCGACGATGAATACGAAGCAGACAGGAGTTCCTTCGATTACCTGCTTTCCACGAATAAATGGTATGCCGGAGCCGCAGAGTTTTTCTTCGATAAAGTAAAAGGCCAGTCGGGCGCCGGATTCCTCGAAACATTACTTTCCACTCACCCCATGCCCGACGACAGGATAGAAGCAATGGATAAACTGATAAAAGATGCCAATCTGGCTACGCCTTCAGAAAGTAATTTGTTTTCAAGTAATTATGCTGCCTTCAAAGCGCTATTATAAACAATGGATTATTAAATATGCAATATATAATAAAAAGAAATATTAGGCCGCTGATTTTGCTTTACGCCCTTGCAATATTTGCATCGTGCAGCAGTTTCAACATATATGCGCCCAGCGAGGATATCAAAATCGGCACTAACCTCGACAAGCAAATTCGAAGCAACCCGAAGGATTACCCTATGCTCCAGGACTCCAAAGTCAGGGCTTACCTCGAGGGAATACTCGCCGAAATACTTAAATCGCCCAAGATAGAATACAGGAATGTATTTAAATACAAAATCGACGTTATCGACAACGACAACGTCGTAAATGCTTTTTGCATTCCGGGCGGAATAATCTATGTTTATACGGGCCTGCTGAAATTCGTGGATAACGAAGCTACGCTTGCAGCAGTGATAGCCCACGAAGTGGCGCATGCCGAAAGGCGCCACACTACCTCGCGTATGTCCAAAGCCTACGGAATGGACCTGCTATATGATGCTATTAAAGAAGAAACAGGCGCCGGCAGATACGGAGATATGGCTAAAGACTTATTTTCGGGACTGGGGCTGCTGTATAATTCCCGCGAAAACGAACTGGAAGCCGATGAATACGCCTTCAAATACTTGCAGACTACTAAATGGTACCCCGGAGCGCTGAATTTCTTTTTCGAGAAAATTTACGCCCTCGTAGAAACAAAGCAGAAAACGAGCGTGCTCGACAACCTGCTGGCAACGCATCCGGTCTCGAACGACAGGTTCGAAGCAATCACGGCATTGCTCAAAAAAAACAACATGAAGCCGCCCACAGAGAAAAACCTTTACGCCCGAAGCTACCAGGAATTCAAAAACAGCATCGGATTGTAATTATGGATGCCTTTCAAAAATTAAGTAATATATTAAAAAGCAGGGGAACATACCTATGCGTGGGGCTCGACAGCGAATTTGCAAAACTGCCCGTCAACCTGAGGAAGAATCCACACGGAATTTTTGAATTCAACAAAAGGATTATTGACGCAACTTCGGATTTGGCTGCGGCTTACAAAATCAATTTTGCTTTCTACGAAGAATTCGGCTCTGCCGGATTCGATATCCTGTCGAAGACGATAGAGTATATTCCACATGATATTTTTACAATCGGCGATGCCAAGCGGGGAGACATCGGCAATACATCCAGGCTGTACGCAAAAGCTGTTTTCGAATATTTCAGGCTCGATTCCATAACTGTTAGCCCATATATGGGATACGACTCGATAGGCCCTTTTCTGGATTATAAAGACAAGATGGTATTTGTGCTGGCCCTTACTTCCAATAATGGATCAGGTGATTTCCAGCGATTGGAATCGGAAGGTAAGCCCTTATTTATACATGTAATCGAAAAATCCCTCGGATGGGCGGAAGGCCGCAATATAGGCTTCGTTGCAGGGGCAACCCACCCGCAGGATATAGCCTTAATAAGGCAGTATGCAGCCGCACAGCCGCTGCTGATACCGGGTGTGGGCGCTCAGGGCGGTGATGCCGAAGCTATCCTGGAGGCAATTAAAGGCACACCTGCTCTGATTAATGTATCGAGGGATATAATTTTTTCATCGGGGGATATGAATTTTGCTGATACAGCTCAAGAAAAAGCAATACATTATAATAAACTACTTAAGTACGAGGCGCCATGAGCACACAAAACATCGGCCTTCTGCCGGAACTGAAATTGCAAAAAGCTGTTCACAGGATAATTTCCGACCCATCGGTTATCTGGCATACAGCGGGCGGCTGCAGGCTGCAATTCTTATCGCCGGGCAGGCTCAACAGTTTCGAAGGCCCCGATTTCATCGATTCGGCATTGCTAATCGACGGAATTATAATCGTAGGGGATATAGAATTCCACAAAAAAAGCTCGCTGTGGAAATTCCACAGGCACGACGAAGACGAGCGCTATGATAAAGTTATCCTGCACATCGTGCTCGAAGACGATTACAACGAAGCCAAATCCTTCGAGAAAATGCTTATTCCGGCTGATAGAATTGCCGCCGAACTGGAATCTTTGGATGCAAGGAACCCCGAGGCTGACCTTACGTCGCTCGAAGACCTCCAGGATTATGCACTCATCAGGCTGCTGCGGCGCTCTGTCGAAGCAAAACAGTTGCTGAACAAATTCCCTGTGAAAGAAGCGTTAAACGAGCTGGCATATAATTATATAAAAAGATACAATTCCATGCGCAAGAGGCCTGTTTATAGCTCGGAACGGCTGGAAGGGCTGCTTGTGAAAATCACCCAATCGGCGATCTGCTCATTTCTGCTGCGCCTCGAATCCAACGATGATGTCTCTGTTCCCGACATTATGCAAACCCTCGTCAAAACAAAAATATCCGATGAAGGCACCCACCTGCGCCGCGAAATTATTTTAAACTGCGTTCTGCCGGCTGCACTATGCCTGGCAAACGACAACTCTCGCATATCGCTTTTCCTGTGGTATTGGTCCACACCGGCTCTATTCAGCTACGGCGGGCTTACCCGGCGCTTCCCGTTCCTGCCTCAGAACTTCCTGTGGCAGCAGCAGGGTATGCTGGAATATATCAAAGAGCAGGGCCGCAAGCCGGGCCTGGTTTCCGATTCCATCAGGGATTACGGCTTTGCAGAGATACTTTCATTCTACAGGCTTGGAAGCGCTCCATTCCGGAGCGAACTTAGCGAACTGGAGTTAAATTAGCCATTGTCAGTTAGTTTTATCCTAAAACATTTTAATTTCCCGAAAAAATTAATTAAATTACGTTCTTGACTATATTTATTTAATGTAACGGAAAATAATAACATGTGTATATACGTATCAAAAAGAAAAACCATTATGAAAGGGACACTATGAAAAAGCTGCTGTTACTATTGTTAATAGGCGTGTCTGCAGCATACGCCCAAAACGAAAAAATGAGGATTTACCAGAATTCCTCGGGCAATCCTGCCGAAATATCATTAATATCTATTAAAGATATTACGTTTGAAGAAGGTAATATGAATATAACTAATGCAGATGGTGAGGTTTCGCCCTATAGCATTTCTTCAATCGATAAAATTAATTTTTTGCCTGCCACTCTTAATCTGGAAATATATTTCCACATGCACAGCGGAGAAATAATTACTTATAATGTCAAAGATTTCGACGAAATAATATTTGTTACGGAAATTACTTCCGTCAAAGATAACGGAGAATCATACCCGGGCGAGGTATCGATAACCAAGGGTGCACCCAATCCTTTTACCGATAATACCGAGATTGAGTTTCTGCTCGAAAAACCCGGCTATGTCGAGGCATCCATCACAGATGTTAATGGTAATACAATTGCCGGCCTGCTGAAAGGCGATTTGGACAAAGGCAGCCACTCGGTGGCATGGGACGGCAACAACATCGACGGGCAGAGAGTCAGCCCTGGCGCCTACATTTGCTCTGTCAGGCTGAACAACATTGTCGTATCGAAAAAGCTTATTTTTGTTAATTAAGAAGTATGTAAAAATTTATTATAGAGTAAAACTATGAAAAAACTGCTATTAACTATTATAATGGTAATGCTTGCTTCAGCCGGGCTTTATTCACAAATTATAAGCGATACAACCTGGCTTGAAACAAAGAAATCCGGTAGTGTGAAAAACAGGCACAATATTAAGGATATCGACAGGATAACATTCCAGAAGCTTACCGGTAACCCTAAATGTATTATTACTGTAGAACCGCTGCTAATCAATTCAGCATCTGTAGGCCAGCAATTTTATGTTACCGTCTCCTACAATAAAAAAATGAACATTGAAAGCACAAAACCTTTTATAAATTTCAGTGCTGGCGCTACGAGTTTTGAAAAAGATGACCCAAACAGCAGCTGGGTAGATGATTCCACTTATTTTGCTGTTTATAATATCGTTGACAAAGACCAGCAATTTGTAGTTCCTAAAGTTACTGTTAAAGGAGCCAGGGATATTTATGCAAATGAGCAGGATTCAGCAGTACTGAGCGATGCTTTCATTCTCGATACACGCAACCCCGAAATTGTGAAAGTTGATTTCCCGTCCTACCTCAGGATTTGTGACGACGCAGCAGGCGAGAAGTATTCCATAAAGTTTACTTTCAACGAAAAAATGAGAACAAGAACAAATCCGATTATAACTCCTAATATTACAGCTTGCACAACGACAACCTTCACGAATTATACTGGTAAATGGACAAAAGACAATGAATTTACAGCGACTTATACAATTGCAGATGGAAATGTCGATTATGATTCAATTTCTTTCACAATCTCCAATGCAGTTGATTCCGCAGGTAATAAAATAGATATTACACCGGCAGGGAAAACTGTAACTGTCGATACCAGAAACCCGACAGTAACGTCGATTGGCGCTACCAAAACTAACTTTAACCTGAACGATGTTAATTCTACAATTACTTTAACAGTTTCTTTCAGTGAACCAATGATGGTTGCACCAAAAATTTCTTTTTCTCCCGATATCAAGAATATTTTGGTGATACAATCATCTGCACCCCACCCACAATTTACTAACAGGTTCGTTTACACTTATAAGATAATTAAAAACCAGGATGTAAATTTCTTAGACGTGGATGTAATTGTCAGAGAAGCAAAAGACTCTTGCGGCAACCTTTCTGTCGAATATACAAAACTGGATTATATCAATGTGTTATTCCTGATTACCAAGGTAATCGAAGAAAACTTTGATACTTACCTGACAGGCGGCCCGCCGACAACCCCTCCATGGGAAAGGCTGCTGCCCGAAGGCAAAAGCAACAAAGTACAGTCCACATGGCGATATAGCCTCGAAAACTCTCTCGAACTGGAAGGGCAGCAGACGCCGACTGTTCTTAATGAGAGAGCGCTCCAGCAGTTTTCGGCTACTCCCGATGAAATCAATTTCGAGGTGTTTGTAATGGCTGATGAACTTATCGATTCGGGCGGTATTGCATTAGTAAATAAAGCAACACTGGCAAACTTTGCTTCCATGACTTATTGCACCGACGGCAAGGTTAAAATACAATCCGGCTCGAGCGCACCTGTTACTGTAGATTTCAGCGGGGCCGATAATCCATATGCTGCAACTGTATGGGCTTTGATTCGCCTTCAGTACAACAAAACATCTGGTGAACTAAAGTTTTATGTCAATAACTCTCTTGTTACAACAACGACCGGCACTGTGCCATCAGGTACTTTCGACAGTATAATGCTGTTCAGTAATAAAGGAAAAATGTACTTCGACGATATATTGGTATGGCATCAATAGGTGCAATAGCTAATTTAAATAAAAAAGGCGCCACGCAAAAGGCGCCTTTTTTATTGCTTTATTCTATCGTTACAGGTTACATCATGCTGAAATCGATGAAAGGCTCTTTTACATCGACCATAGCATTTACTATAAGCTCGACCAAACCGGCATAATAAATACCTGATTTTTCTTTGGCACCGAAGTAATCGAATATATCGCGCATCTGCCCTTTGCAATTCGAGCAGGGAGCACATACGTATTTTGGTGTATCGGGGCCTGGGTCTTCGTCGGCAAATGCATCGAGTATCTGCTTGAATTTCTTACGGCCGTTAACATTTAGGCGCCAGTCCTGGAAATTGAACTGCGACATTATGGCAAATCCGCTGCCGCCGCCGCAGCAGTAATTCCGAACGCCATGAGGAGTCATTTCCCTAAATTTCGGCGCTAAGTAGCGCAGCACCCTTCTCTGCGGTTCGACGACGCCCATTGCACGGGTTAGGTTACACGGATCGTGAAGCGTTACCGGGAAATAGTTCTTTTCCGGGTCAAATTTTATCCTGCCACTGAAAACAATGTCTTCCATTAGTGTCATGGCTGTTTCGCGCGGCACGGCATTATTGAAAATCCTGTCCGAAATAACTCCGAGCGCTTTGCTCTCGTGGCCGCACTCGCCCATTACAATTTTCTTAACTTTAAGTTTCTTGGCAATATCAAGGTGCTTCATAGCTATTCTTGCAAGCTGCACATCGTCGTAGAACAACCCATAGTTTACCCCGTCGTAACCGACAAGCTCGCTGGACATTGTCCATGTAATGCCGGCAGCGTCAAGAATCAGGGCAAAAGCGCCTGGATTTTCGGGCCATGCAAGGATTTCACCTGCATTATGTAAAAGCAGCACATCGGCGCCTTCTACATCCCATTTTGTTTCCACCTTTATCCCTGTTTTTTCGGTAATGTCCTCATCGATGAAATCCATGTTGTCTTTTAGCACGAGTGCATTCATTCCAGTGCTCGAGCCGACATTGAGCTGCTGTACTGTCCCTTTTTCATGCAGTTCTTTTGGGGCCAATCCCATTTCGGAACTGAAAATTTTCCTCAATTCATGTGTAATAAGCCCGTTATCGACGCCAATAGGGCAACTCTGGGCGCAGCGGCGGCAGAGCGTGCAGCGGTAAGCAAGCTCGAAAAGCCTGGAAATCAGAGTCCAGTTAACCTCTATATCCCCATGCTGGAAAGTCCTTAATAAAGAATTGCCCGTTTTGGCATATTTAAAGTATAGCCTTCGCAGGATTTCGCTCCTGTAAGTAGGCCTGTAGATTTCTTTGTGGCCGCTTGCTTCGTAAATCGGGCAATCTTCGTTGCAGGTCTGGCACTGTGCGCAATGCTCCATCGAAAGCGTCAACGGCTGCAAAAAGCCCCAGTTGTTTTCTTTCGAGAACAGCTTCTTAATACCCGAAATGAATTTATCGATAAGCTCCAGCTCTTCTTCGGGTGATTTTGGCTTTGGCAAACCGACTGCCAGCACACCGTCGAGCGAGGCATCATAATCAGCCCTTTGCTTGTCGTTCAGCTTTTTAAATCCTGGAAGTTCTTCTTCCACATCGTATGGCGGAGGCAGCTTGATAAAATCCTCGTTCGAAAGCTCGGCAAGCTGAATGCCCTCTTTGCTAATGTCTTTAATTCTTATTTTTGGTTTCTTAGTCATTTTTCTTCTCCGTTGATGGTACCGGCGACGATGCAATAGCCAGCCAGGTCTTAGTGCCGTCGGCACCTATGTGGGGCGCTGCCCAGGTGACGGGCTGGTTTAAGTAACTCATAATTTTATCCTGCATTTTATTTTCGGGAGTGTTGGCTGCATCTTCCCACCTTATACTGTGGTAAGTAAAGTACTTAGTCACAAAGTGAGTCATGTGGGTAAACGGCAGGTAAGCAATAAACAAAAGGCATATATAAATATGCAAATGTGCTGCAAGGGGCATATCGGGCAAAGCCCCGAATTGGAAGAGGCCTGCATAATATGCAGTCAGCCTTTCAACGCAAAGCGGATCGGTTATCATCCACAAAAGCAGTGTTGCATAAATTGCGCCAATCAGTATTATATTGAAATAATGCCCGGGAGGTCTGAACAGCCTAAGTTTTTCGACGATTATCCTTGCGAAAAACAAGCGGATAGCCCCCAGTGTACCAATAATACTTCCTGCCCAAATCAATATATTAATGATAAAATAAATAATATAGGGCAGCCCGGTTGACGATTGGGTAGCCGGAGAGCCGGAAATCCCCATAACAGCAGCAATAGCAAGCAGCGCCATGTTGCCCATCAGCAGGTAAAGCCCGAAATGGAATGGGAAAGTGCCATACCACAGGTCCTTGTTATGGTCGAGCACACCCTTTAAAAACAATATTTCGGGGACCATAACCTTAAGTTCGCCTAAGTGGTCTTTGTGTTGTTTTTTGGTCCACCAGTCCACCTCTTCCAGGCGTGAACCGCCGTAGTGAGCCCTGCCTTTTTCGTGGGGTACGGGATATAGCTCCCAGCGCAGGTGCACCGGAGCCGATGCGATTCTGATAACCCTCGAAAGCAGAACAACGATAAAAATTATCAGGGATAAATATGTTAAAATATGAAGAACTGTCATATAATTACCTTGTTTAAAAATGAGTTATTACGGAACATAATATTAATTGATATTAATAATCAATTTAGGATACTTCGATAGGGTACCCGGATAAGCATATAATAATATTCCTGAAAAGGCGCCCGCCAATAATAACGGTAAGCCTTCTGGGGAATATTATACTTTACGTATTAACAACGTAAAATTTATTCGTTCCGCCTGGGATACCCATTTCAAAGTACTTATAAATAAATATAATAAAGGGACTTACTTTGAAGCCGGAAATTTAATTTCATGCACCCTCTCTCGGCCGGCAATCAGGTAAGCCCCTGAATTATATGATATTAGACGCAGCCTGTTGGCTTGGCAAGGCCGGCCACCTTGCAGGCGCCTTTAGCCGGGCCCGAGGGAAACAGTTCATAGATTTTCTTCAGCGGAAAACCTGTTTCCTTGCAAAGCTTGCGAATCATGGGAGCAATACCGTACTGTTTGAAGTAGTCGCGAAGATAATTGATTACCTTCCAATGTTCTTCGGTAATATCAGCAACATCTTCGGTGGTTGCCAAAGCTTTGGCAACATCTTCGTTCCAATCTTCGGGATTGACCATGAAGCCGTCTTCATCGACTTCAATTTTTACTGTACCAAGTTCGAATAATGGCATAATTTACTCCTTCTAAAATTTTGAACTATTTAATTAACTGCATATATATAATATATTTACTGCACTCTGTTGAGTTTTGCAATCTCACCCGTAAAGGGGTGTTTCATTTCGATATAGCCGCAGGGGCACGATTCAGCGCATTTATTGCAGCCCTTGCACACATCCAGCTTGAAAGTATAGGTCTGGAATTTCTGTATAGGCTTGTGAATAGCCTGGTCCTGGCACAGGCTCCAGCAAGTGCCGCAGTCGAAACACGAACCGCAGCTCATGCACCTTTTTGCTTCTTCGATAAGCTGCTCGGCAGTATATGTGGAGCTTATCTCTTTGTCGAGTGCAAGCAGCCTTTCTTCGGGCGATAGGTGTGCCTGTTCGTTCCTGATTTTTTCCACATAATAGCTAAGTACCATCTGGTCTTTGGTTACCAGCGGGTAATCCTCATCGGGTTCGGGCTGAGTGCCGCGGAACTGGTTGTCCATCGTTTCGGCTGCCTTCCTGCCCTGGTATATTGCTATGGTAACAAGGCCCAAGTCGATAACATCGCCGCCGGCAAATGTTTTGTCTGTATTAGTCTTGAATTTATCGTCCACTTTCACCCATTCCCTGCCTACGCGCAGGTTTTCGAGGCCCGAAAAATCGGGTTCCTGGCTAATGGCTGCAATAATTGTGTCGGCTTCGTAGGTAACGAATTCGTCGATAGGCACAGGACGGCGCCTTCCGGAATCGTCAGGCTCGCCGAGTTCCATTTTCTGGCAAACCATTTTAGTAACTCTGTCGCCTTCTTTGATAAGTTCCTTGGGCGCTACCAGCAGGTCGATTGCGATTCCTTCTTCTTCGGCGCCTTCGATTTCCTCTTTAATAGCAGGCATTTCTGTCCTTGTGCGCCTGTAAACTATCGTTACCTCGGCGCCGAGCCTTTTGGAAATCCTTGCTGCATCAATCGCTGTATCGCCACCGCCTACGACAAGAACTTTCTTGCCTACGTTGAATTCCCTGCCTGAATTGACTATATTCAGGAACTGGGCCCCGGAAACGACATTGGGAGAATCCTCGTTGGCCATGCCAAGCAGTTTGCCCTTGTGTGCGCCAATGCCTACAAATACGGCATCGTATTCTTCCATCAATTTATCGTAGGGTATATCCTTGCCGATTACCGTGTTGTATTTAACATCCACACCGAGAGCCAATATCCTGTCAATCTCTGCATCCAGCCTGTCCTGGGGCAGCCTGTAATCAGGAATGCCGTAGCGCAGCATACCGCCCGGTTTGCTGAATGCTTCGAATATGGTTACATTCTTGTAGCCTCTTCTTTTCATCTGGTAAGCGCAAGATAGGCCTGCCGGGCCGGAACCGATGATAGCAATCTTTTCATCGTACATAGGTTCCGAAAGCATATTGAAAGGCAGGTTGTTTTCGATGGCATAATCGCCAAGGAAACGCTCGACACTATTAATGCCGACTGATCCCTCTTTGTACTGCCTGTTGCAATCACCTTCGCACGGGTGAGGGCAAACCCTGCCGCATGTTGCCGGCAAAGGATTCTTTTCGGACAGGATATGGAACGCATCCCTGTATGATTCTTCGTAAGTCTTGCCGCGATCTTCGGTTTCGGCTATCGTCCGTAGTATTTCACGTATTTTGGTACCGCTGGGGCAAGCAGCCATGCACGGAGGTTTTTTCTCCACATGGACCGGCCTGAAAGGCGAGGTCTCGCGCGATGAGCCGCTCGACGATGAGCCGCGGCTGCC
>DAINRZ010000007.1:0-18500 GCA_036741575.1 Kapaibacterium sp. (SeqCode) | reverse complement strand
ATGGCCGATAAGAAAATTTGAATAAACAAGGCCAAGCATGGCAGGGCCCATAATGCTGTGCAGCCTGAAATCGGGCAGAGGGCAGGGTGAATTGACAGAATTAACAGATGTTTTAATAAATTCGATATGCTGCTTAATCATTTCGATTTTAAACTCCTCAACCTCGGGTTCATCTATTGCCATTTCAACTAACGCAACTTTGCAAAGACTTGTATTTTCCCTGATCATTCCAACTAATTTTTTGATAAAAGCCTTTGTGTGCTGTTCGTAAGGCAAGCCAAGTGAATTTACCTCCCTGATTTTCTCCTGCATCATAGAATAATACTGCCTGATTATTTCCTTCAGGATACCCATCTTGCCGCCATAATAATACGATATCATTGATACGTTAACATCGGCTGCCGAGGCTATTTCCCTGACACCTATTACAGAATATCCCTTATTTGCAAAAAGCAATGCAGCCGATTGCAGTATTCGGTCTCTTGGCTCCGGTAATTCCTGGTTTTCCATTTATTTCTCAAAAATTTAAACAAACGTTTGAACAAATATAACAAAAAAAATCAAACAAACGTTTGAATTAATTTGATAAAAAAACTTGGATCATAAACGGTTTCTATGTTTGATTTGGAAATGAACTAATTGAAACAACCTTATCCAAAATTCATGATTAATACAGGGTAAAATTATACACTCCCGGCTGCTGCCAAAACAAACTAACTTTTTTTTAATAAGATTTCAATGCCATAATGTTTGCTTACTCAACAAAAAGAGTGTATTTGTAGTAGTCTTAAATTACTGGCTATAACGGCGTAAAAATTCAATCATCAATAATGATTCTCGGCATAGCTGAACCAAAGTAAGAACATAATTTTCATATATTTTAATATAGAATATTAAATACTTCTGTGAAATTGGCAAAAATAAATTTGTCAGAAGAACTTTTCAGTAATATTCGTTATCAGTGACGGCAATATGCCGAAAAGCAATATGGCAAAGGCCGAAATGGCAAGCGCATACTTCGAGCCGCCGCATTTTAGCTCCAAATTCTCGCCGGGAACCGGAGCGGCAGCTTCTTTGAAATACATTTGGATAATTAGGCCGATATAGAAATACATTGATATTATCGAAGAAATTACGGCAATTATCGTAAGCCATGTGAAACCGGCTTCGATTGCTCCGGCAAACAAGTAGTACTTGCCGAAGAAGCCGGCAAAAGGCGGTATTCCGGCAAGGGAAAACATAAACATTGCCATTACGCCCGACAGCAGGGGATAAGATTTGTACAATCCCGCATAGTCGTTGTTTTCAAGGTAACGCTCATCGTTGCGTTCGAGCACTGATACTACAATAAAAGCACCGGTTTGCATAAACATGTAAGCAGCTGCATAAAACAATATTCCATTCATGCCGGTGGCATTTACTGCAACAATACCCATAAGAAGGTACCCCGCATGGGCAACGGAAGAATAAGAAAGCATTCTTTTAACATTTTTCTGCACCAGGGCAGTGATATTCCCTATCAACATAGTAGCTGCAGAGATTAATGCTATTATCATTTGTGCAGTTTTCGAAGAAACGGCGCTTTGCGAGCCTTCAGGTGCAATAACAATTAAGTGCTTGCCTATGATAACGAAAGCAATTATGGCAGCAGCTTTGCCGGCAGCGCTCATAAATCCCGAAACAACAGTCGGCGAGCCGTGGTAAACGTCGGGCGCCCACTGGTGGAATGGGAAAGCAGCAACCTTGAAACTAAGCCCGATAATTAGCAGTCCAAGGCCAATATTCAAATACAAGGGATTGAATCCCGCACCTGCCGCAATTTTTTCGTGAATGCCGGGCAGGCTGAGCGAACCCGAGGCACCGTATATCATAGCTATACCGTATAGCAGGAAGCCGGTGGCAAAAGACCCGAGAAGGAAATACTTAAATGCTGCTTCGACAGACTTTGTTCGCTTGCGGAAATAACCCGCCAGTACGTAGAACGAAATAGACATTATCTCGATGCCGATAAAAAGTAAGAGTAAATTTGCAGCGTGGCCGATAAACATCATGCCACTCACCGCAAAAAGTACGAGGGCATAATATTCATTGTACTCGTTGTATTCCCTTTTTATATAACTGCGCGAGGCAAGCAGTGTAAGTATCCCTGCAATGCAGAATACGGTATCGAGAAAACCCGCATAACCGCCCCAGGTTATCATAGATGAAATATTACTTATTATCAATTCATTGGAATTCACTGCCTTGTTTATAGCGTCATTTATTAATTCGGGCGAGGCAAACATGGTATTAACCGAGGCTGCCAGCACCGCAAGCAGGCTGAGCACCGATAAGTAATAAACAGCCTTCTTACTGTGCCAAATAGCATCGATGAGCAAGACGGTTACCGAAAAAATAAAAATCAGTATCAGCGGCATTGATAATATATATTCGTTTCCCATATACAGAATACCTTAATTTATCTTATTTAATTTGTAAATCTTTTAATTCTATCTGAGGCGTTTCCTTTTGCTGCTTGGGCTGTGCCGGTTTCAAAGAATCGGGCTGTGAGCTGAAGCCAAACGGCACAGCCATTCCCTTGCCGGAATACAGTTCGTTCACAAGCTGCCTTGTCGATTGCTCGGAAACACCCATAAACGTTTTCGGGTAAACGCCTATCCAGACGATAAATACTACCATTGGTAAAAGGGCGGCCCACTCGCGCCCATTGATATCTTTAAGCGTTTTATTCGATGGATTTTCCGTGGGGCCGAACATTACCCGCTGGAACATCCACAGAAGGTAAACAGCAGCAATAATGACACCAGTGGCGCTGAAAATTGTGTACCAGTGCGAATTAAGGAACGGTGATTCGAAAGCGCCGAGCAAAGTCAGGTATTCGCCCACGAATCCGTTCAGGCCCGGCAAGCCGACAGATGCCAGCATCGCAATGGCAAAAAATACCGTATATGCAGGCATAACACGGGCAATTCCACCGAATTCGGCAATATCGCGCGTATGCCTGCGCTCGTATATTATACCCACACACAGGAAGAGCATGCCAGTGGATAGGCCGTGGTTTACCATTTGAATTACAGCTCCCTGGACGCCTGTTGCCGTCATAGAAAATATACCCAGTACGACAAAGCCGAGATGGCTGACCGAAGAATATGCCACCAGCCGCTTAACGTCTGTTTGTACCATAGATACAAGGGCCCCGTATATAATGCCTATTACTGCCAGTATCGAAATAGTGGATGCAAAGGCGTAAGAAGCCTGGGGAAACAGGTCCAGATTGAAACGTATCAGGCCATAGGTGCCCATTTTGAGCAGGACACCAGCCAGGATTATCGAACCGGGAGTGGGAGCTTCCGTATGTGCGTCGGGCAGCCATGTGTGAAGCGGGAATAGCGGCACTTTGATACAAAATGAAAGAGCAAAGGCAATAAACAGCCATTTCTGGATGCCAATATCAATCGGGGTATTTGCAAGGGCATTTTTAATAGCTACAAAATTCGACGTAAAGCCGGACTGGAGCCCAAGTACCTCGGAGCCTACATGCTGCCCCAGCCATACTATGGCGACAAGCATGAATAGCGATCCAACGACTGTAAAAATAAAGAATTTAACTGCAGCATAAATCTTGTCTTTGCCGCCCCAGACACCAATAATAAAATACATTGGTATTAGTATTATTTCCCAGAAAATATAGAATAGGAACAAATCGAGGGAGGAGAATACCCCTATCATGGCAAATTCCAGGATAAGCAGCATGATATAGTATTCCTTGTGCCTTTTTGTGATAGCCCCAAACGACGAAAGCACAGCCACAGGCGTAATGAAGGTCGTCAGCATTACCAGAAGAAGCGACATACCGTCGAGCCCCACCCTGAATCCGGCGTCGAACTGAGGTATCCATAGTTTGTCGATATAAAACTGGAACCCAGGCTTGCTTTGGTCGAATCCAAACCACAGAAAAAGCGAAGCGGCAAATGCCAGCAGCGAAACTGCCATGGTTATATATTTAATTGCATTTTCGTTGTTCCTGCCAACAAACAGGAGCGCAATGGCGCCAGCCAAAGGAAGAAAAAGCGTTGCTAAAAACTCAGTCATAAATTTATTATTACTTGTCTTACAAATTACTTAATTGATAAAATCATCCAGCCGAGAATCAGTATAATCCCGAACAGCATTACCAATGCATAGTTTTGCACTATGCCAGACTGGAACTTTCTGATTGCTTCGCCGGCGCCCATAACCGCTTTTGCAGAGCCGTTCACAAAACCGTCGATAAATTTCATATCGAATATTTTCCACAGGAAATTTCGCGAGCCTTTTAATATGGGATCCACTACTGTAGCAAAATAAAGGTTGTCGAGCCTCCATTTATCCAGCAGCAGCCTGTGAAGCCCTGAATAACTGCCTGCAATTTTCCTGGGAACCGACCATTTTTCGTCTTTCCTGTAATACTTTGTTGCAAGGTATATAGCCGAAAGTGCAACTGCAATGGAAATCAGCATGAATATAATCTCAACCGTTGCCGAGGGATGCGAACCAGTGTGGTGACGCGAAATTACAGATTCCGCATCGGCAAATACCGGCCCCAGCCAGCCTTCCAGCAGGTGCAGGTGGCCGAATGCATGTGGAATACCAAGGAAGCCGCCCACCGCTGACAAAACGGCAAGTACCATCAGTGGGATTGTCATTGTTTTGGGCGATTCGTGAGGGTGAACATGGTGGTGGTCGAACCGCTCGCTGCCGAAAAAAGTCAGGTAAAGAAGCCTGAACATATAAAACGCAGTAAAGAATGCTGAAACGACTAGTATCAGCCAAGGCAAAACGCCGCCGTTTACGTATGTAAACCAGAGAATCTCATCCTTCGAGAAAAAGCCGCTGAAAACAGGAATGCCCGATATTGCAAGCGTTGCAATGAAAAATGTCATATATGTAACAGGCATATATTTCTTCAGGCCGCCCATCATTTTAATATTTTGCTGCTCGTGCATGCCATGTATGACGGATCCGGCGCCAAGAAACAGGAGGCCCTTGAAAAAAGCATGAGTCATTACGTGGAAAACACCGGCAGTAAATGCCCCCATACCAAGTGCGGCAAACATAAATCCAAGCTGGCTGACAGTTGAATAAGCCAGTACTTTCTTGATATCGTTCTGCACAAGGCCCACTGTTGCAGCAAAAAATGCAGTGGCAATACCGACTATGGCAACCACAGACATTGCAACAGGCGACAATGCAAACAATACAGAAGTCCTTGCAATGAGGAATATACCGGCAGTCACCATGGTTGCAGCATGTATAAGCGCCGAAACCGGAGTGGGGCCGGCCATTGCGTCGGGCAGCCAAACAGCCAGTGGAATTTGTGCCGATTTGCCGGTACAACCCAGGAATATTAACAGAGTAATCGCTGTCATTAAACCGGTTCCGTAATAGCTTTGAGCGCCCGAAGATGCACTGTCGAGCACGGAAGTGTATTCAAGAGTGCCGAATGTCGAATATATAAGGAACATGGCAATCAGGAAGCCAAAATCGCCGATCCTGTTGACTATGAAGGCTTTGTTGCCGGCATCGCCGTTCCATGTTATCCTGTTGCCATCAAATTTCCTGTCGTACCAAAAACCGATTAGAAGGTAAGAACACAATCCAACCCCTTCCCAGCCCAGGAATGTGAGCAGGAAACTGTCTGCCAGCACAAGGTTGAGCATCATAAATATAAACAGGTTCAGGTAAGTAAAAAATCTGTAATAGCTTCTGTCGCCATGCATATACCCAATGGAATATACATGAATAAGGAAGCCGACACCTGTGATTATTAGTGTAAACAACAGTGAGAGCTGGTCAATCTGATAGGATATATTAACACTGAAATTTCCGGCAGCCATCCATTCATAAACATTTACAACAATAGGCCCCGCAGGCTTATCGCCGGCGAAAGTAATAAAAATGGCTATAGATACGGCAAGCGAAAGGCCAACGGCCGCACTTGCAAGCCCGCCAATAAGCCATTCTTTTTTAAGGTATTTGCCGAATAAACCAATTACCAGGAACCCTATCAGGGGAAACAACGGCACTAGCTTTATAAATTCGTACATTCAAATTGCCTAATAAATTTCAAAAAAAATAATAATAATTAAATGAAAATTTTAGTTGCAATTTATATATTGCATTTTTATCAATTTAACAAAATACAAAACATATGTTGATTTAGCAACAGAAAATGATGACTGTGTATCTATGCGGGAGCTAATTGCAAAAAATTGAAGAGCTTGATATGATTTATGTAATATGAATTGTTGTTGCAGACTATAGTTATGAACAAAGAAATAAAATCGGAACAAACCCAGGAACTTGAATTAATGGAGGTAGGTACCTCCGACACAACTACAAGCCCTGCAAAGGTAATACTTTTCAATGACGACTGGCATACATTCGAAGAAGTAATAAACCAGATAATTAAAGCGATAAAATGCACACGCGATCAGGCCGAAAGCCTGACCTGGGAAGTGCACAACAAAGGAAAAGCCTGCGTTTATGCAGGCGAGATGAACGAATGCCTGAAAGTCAGTTCTGTGCTCGAAGAGATTCAATTGCATACACAGATTGAATACTGAAAAAAGGTAAGAATTCAAGTATTAAGTTGCTTCCGAAAAACCATCCTCTTCGCCGCTAATATCCATTGTCAATCCGCCTTCGCCTGCATCCAGGCCTGCAAATTTTTCATCGAGCCCGACATCGGGGATTCCATCCTGTTCCATTAGATCAACATCTTCGCTTTCAACTGTTTCATCTTCGCCAAAGGCAATGGACAAAGTAGTTTTTTCTCCGCAAGAGCACAATACTTCTATACCTGTGATTTCGCCGTCATCGTTTCTAAGCACAACTATCGTTGTTTTTTTATTGTCTTTGACTTCGTGGCCGGGGTCGTCCCTGATTTCTACTTTTACAGCCGAATCGTTTATTCTTTCGGCTGGAATCCTGCTGTCGGAGCCAATGCCCTCAAGTTTCCCGGATATTTTGCGAGCTACCAGATAATCCCTGAAGTTTTTCTGAAGAATTTCATCCTGCTCTTTGCCTTCTTCATCGGAAACGAAGTCTTTTTCGAAGTGATCGCTTTTTCTTCTTTCCTCGTCGTAATTCAAAATTGAGTCGATATCGACATCCGGCACAGTTTCCTGCAATGAATCCTCATCGTCGTCGATATCGGCTTTCGAAAAAACGACATCGTCGCGGTTGAATTCCTGGCCAAAGGGCTCTTCGTCCTCAAGCTCATCAAATTCATCAAAACCGCCGCTATTAAAAGTACCCATCATTCAATCCGTAAATCAGTTTAACTTAGGCATTTGCAGGCCAAAAACGGTACAAATCGATTTGGCTATGTTTAAAGGTGTCAGTATCTCATTAGCCGAGCCATTGGCAAGCACGGCTTTAACCATACCGGCGACAATACAAGAATCTATATCCTGAGCAATAATATAACCGCCCAGGCTGCTCAATGCAGCATAGCCGGCAGCTCCGTCGTTCCCCATTCCTGTCATTATTACCCCAAGGATATCCCTGCCGTAAATATCCATAAGCGAGCGCATAGTAACATCGACACTCGGCATATAAACAGTATTTTCCTGCTTTTCGGAAATTATTATTCTTTTGCGTTTGTTCAACAGCAAATGCCTGTTGCCGGGAGCTATGTAAACTATACCAGGAGCAACTGCTTCGCTGTCCTCGGCTTCTTTCACTTTTATGGAAGAAATACTGTTCAGCCTTTCCGACAGGCTTTTTGTAAAACCATGGGGCATGTGCTGCTCGACAAAGACAGGCACCGGCAAATCGGCAGGCAGGAACGGAATAAGGTTTTTGAGCGCTTCGGGCCCGCCGGTAGAAATTCCAATATTGATTGCTTTTACATTGGTCGGCGTTAGCTTCCTGATAGGCTTTAAATTATATTTTTTAATTTCTTCGGCCTTAATCAGAAGGGCAGAGTCTTTTTTCATCTCAGGTGTATCCACGGGAGCCATTCGGTGGAGGAGTTTCCTGCGGTTCAACTGGTTTCTGAGGCCTGTGCTTTTTGCAATATCTTTTATTTTTGATGTCAATTCTTCTTTGAGAGAATCCATTTCCTTGAAAGCGGCTTTTTTAGTAATAAAATCAACAGCCCCGTTGGAAAGTGCTTCAATAGTGGCTTCGGCGCCTTCGGAGGTTAATGTGGATACCATAATAACCGGAGTAGGATTTTTTTTCATGATTGCTTTCAGGGCTTCCAATCCTGTCATCACCGGCATTTCGATATCCATTGTAATAATATCGGGTTTTAATTCAATTGATTTTTCGACGCCATCTTTGCCGTTGGTAGCTGTCCCGACTATCTCTATCTCATTGTCATCCAGGATTTTCGCTATAGCGTTCCTCATAAATACAGAATCGTCCACTATAAGCACTTTAATTTTATTCATCTTCCAAATAAACTATTTTTCAATTTATTACAATATCCGTTCCAAAAATTAAGAATTATTCATTTAAATTGCAAAAGAATTAATGATGGGGATTAATCAAACCGGCAGTATTTAAGAAAGCTTCTTATATTATTGCCCTTTTGCGTCCCCTGTGCTTCCGGGAAACACATTGGCATAAGCAAAAATCTTAACAAAAGGCATGTCCGGATCCGAAGTGCTGAAAGTGACTATACCCGAAAAATTACCTGATACCGTTGGCGTAACAGTAGTAATCAGCTCGAATTCCTGCCTGGCTTTAAGGACGAATCCGTTTTTAATGTTTATCTTCAGGTCCTGGGTTAGATCGACGTCACTGATAGTAATATCTTTATCTGTTTCGTTAGTCATGATTAGCTTCGAAGTCGCAGTTTCGCCGGTTTGCATTATTCCGAACTTCATTGCTCTTCGCGGGAAAAAAGTGATGGAAGGAATAACAAGAGCCTTCATATTAATTACCTGGATGGAATCGGGGCCTTCAATATTTGTAATTACCTGCACCCTTTTGTGCATTTCGCCGGTGTTGTCGTTAAGCTTAACGGTGATTTTCACTGTAGCCGAATCGCCCGGCTCTATTACTTCTTTGTCCAGCGGGACAGTTGTGCAACTGCAGTCTGGTTCCAGCTTGATTATTTTCAATGGTTTGTTGCCTTTGTTAAAAAGCTTGAATTCGCAGTTTAGGGGGCTGTGGCTTGGTTTGACTTTGCCCCAGTCGTGGAACGCATTCTTGTCGATCTTTAATGCAGGCTGGGCTGCAGTAGATACTGCTGCTGCAACGAATGCAATAATAAAAGCAGAAAATTTTTTCATTCTATCTATGGCCTTTCGTTATATTACCACACTTTTATATCTATTTTTTAAAAATATTTTGTTTTTTGTTAAAAATATAACTACTATAACAAATGTTTATTGGAAAAGTTACATTAATTAATAAAATGAAATAATTTTGAGGTTAACATGTTTTGTCCTGAATACTCCGAAATCCAATCACAAATCAGGGAGACTGCATCTAAATTTGCCCGCGAGGCAATCTTGCCCACGGCAGTAGAACGCGATATCAAATCGGAATTTCCGCGCGAAATAATTACAAAACTTGGCGAGCTTGGTTTTATGGGCATGATGGTCGATCCCGAATGGAACGGAAGCGGGCTCGACGCCGTCAGTTACGCTATAGCCATCGAAGAAATTTGCAAAATTGACGCCAGCGTAGGTATTGTTTTATCCGTACAGAACTCGCTGGTGAACTGGATTCTGGAGCATTTCGGTTCAGGCTACATTAAAGAAAAATACCTGAAACCACTTGCCGATGGCAGCTATATAGGCGCCTACTGCCTTAGCGAACCCGAAGCCGGCTCGGATGCTTCGCGCCAGCATACTGTAGCAGTGCACAAGGGCAACATGTGGGAGCTTAATGGCACAAAGAACTGGATTTCGAGCGCCCACAGTGCCGATGTTTATGTCGTATTCGCACAGACTAACATCGAACTTGGCCACAAGGGTATTGGCTGCTTCCTAATCGAAAAAGGAACTCCGGGTTTTGTGCCGGGCCAAAAAGAAGACAAGATGGGTATGCGTTCCAGCGATACAAGTTCAATTGGACTGACAAACGTGATGGTGCCCGAAGAAAACCTTATCGGCGAAATCGGCGGCGGCTTCAGAATAGCCATGGAGAGCCTGAACGGCGGCAGGATAGGAATCGCAGCTCAGGCTGTTGGCATTGCGCAGGGGGCTTTCGACCTCGCCGTAAGGTATGCCAGGGAAAGGTACACTTTCGGCAAGCCTATTATAGAGCACCAGATGATACAGCACAAGCTTGCAAGAATGTCGGCAGATATAAGCGCTGCCAGGCTGCTGGTGCACAAAGCTGCCTATATGAAAGAAATGCACATGAACTACGCCAGGGCTTCGGCAGAAGCAAAACTATTTGCAGCAACCGTCGCAAACGATGTTGCACGCGAAGCCGTACAGATACACGGGGGGTACGGTTACGTCAGGGAATACCAGGTGGAAAGGATGATGCGAGACGCTAAAGTAACTGAAATATACGAGGGTACATCGGAAATTCAGAGTATAGTAATCGCCAGAGAGATAATGAAAAACTCGTAAGCTTGTACCGAAAACCTATTTCACATTGCCGCTGATATAGTCCATTAAGTATTTGTTTTCCGTACGTTTTTCGCTTAACTGTGCCTTCACAATGTCGCCTATCGATATCAGGCCGATGAGCCTTTTATTGCTTAGCACAGGCAAGTGCCTTATATGGTTGTTTGTCATTATATTCTCCACATAATCCAGTTCGTCATCGGCTTCGCAGACGATGACTTTTTTTGTCATGTGATCCTTTACATGCTGCGAGTGCCAACTTTCCGGCATTTTATGTGCCACCCTTACCAGGTCTCTTTCGCTGAGGACACCTGCCATCTTTGCGTCCGAATTGAGTACAAGCAGCATGCCGATTCGGTTGCTGACCATTACATCTGCAGCGTTGAACAAAGTCTTGTCTTCGCCGATGGTATAAACCTCTGGGCCTTTCACCTTCAGTATTTCTGATGCTTTCATAGTATTTCCCTCTCTAATTGATATTTATTTTAAACATAAATGATTTTTGGCTTCAAGTAAAAAAAAATTATTACAATTAAGTAATAAAATGATTACGGCTAAATATAAAAAATAATTGATTGAATTCTTAATATTATTTAATTTGGCTTTATATGTTTAATTCAATTTGTTAATGAAATAAGGAGTTTCAATGAAAGCTTTCAAATATTTTGTCATTATAGTTTTATCGCTTATAGCTTTGCTCACCGTCATCACACTTTTCCTTCCGGATACAATCAGCGTCGAAAAGTCCCTCATTATAAATGCTCCCGCCGCAGAAGCTTATGCCCTGGCAGGGGATCTTAAAAATATTGAGAATCTATTCCCCATGCTCCAGATAGATAAGAAAATGAAGAAAACATTAAGCACTAATACAACAGAAAGCGGAGCTTCGTTTGAATGGAGGAGCGATATGAAAAACGTTGGCAGCGGCAATATAACCATTGTCGAAGCCAAGCCAGGAGAGTACATTAAATTTGCCATGACACTCGACGGCACCGATGCCGGTTTTACCGAAATAAGGTTCGAAACCATTGATGGAAAAACTAAGGTTACATGGTCAATGAACTCGGATGTCTCCTTTATTGCGCGTTGGTTTGTGCCATCCTACGAAGATATGATAGGCAAAGACATCGACAGCTCGCTTGCATCGCTTAAAAGGATTGCAGAACTTAGTCCCGCTGGTAAATTAGAAATCTCCGTAAAACAGTTTTCCGGCGCTTATTACCTTGCCATAGCCGACTCTTCGAACATGGACGGACAAGCTATTGCAGCCAAATATGCTTCTGCATACCAGGAAATAATGGCCTTTATGGAAAAGAATAAATTGCAAATATCAGGCGCTCCTGTGTCTATTACTAATTCTTTTACTCCAGCCTTCTTTACTTTCAATGCCGCCATACCAATTGCTCAGCCTTTTATCGGCAAGAAAACAGGCAGGATAATATCTGATTCCATACCGTCATGCAAGGTTGTCGTGGCTCTGCATGTGGGGCCATATTCTGCCATGATGCCTACCTACGACGCTATTATGAAATATATAACTGAAAATAAACTTGAAATTGCCGGCCGCAGCTGGGAAGAATACATCGACGACCCCATGAAAGTGAAACCTGATGAGTTGAAAACCAACATTTATTTCCCGGTTAAATAGCAGCCTGCAATCCATTTACAGATAAACTCGGTAAAAACTATCAATGAGTTTTTGGAAAAATTATCTAGTGCATAAGCATATAGTAAAAACGGGGGCTTACGGTCATATGCCCCCGCTCTTTTTTCGGATTGAAGGTTATCAGTCCGGCACAAAAACCTGTTATTAGCAAAATCAGGAATCATTGTGTGAAGGTGTAGGTTCCTGTTACTAAAGTCCAAGTTCTATCCCAAAGAATATGCTGCGCTCAGCTGCCGGAAAGAAGTCCTTGCCCTCGGCCCCTGCAGCATACAATTCATTGAGCAGGTTGTAAATCTGTGCATGCAGCCTGATGGACTGCATCGATAATACATTCCTGAAAGTATATGATATATCTGTATTTAGCACAAAATATGCATCCAGGGTATTATCTGCATAATACCCGGTCATGTAATCATTCAGCAGGTGTTCTTTAATATCAGTATTGCCTGTTAGCATATCGTCGAAGCTGTCTGTGCGCGACTCACCGGCATATTTACCCAAAACAGAAATATATAATCCGCCAATTGTGTAGCTAAGCCTTACGTTTGCCAGTATGCCGGGAAAACCGGCAATAGTATTACCGCCGAGAGGCACAGTTTTACCGGTATTAGTAATAAAGTCATAATCAATAATTTCGTTAATTGACAAAGTAGTATTAGCTGCCAGTTCCAGTCTGCCTTCGCTGCCGCTGAAAATCAATGCCCTGCCGCTAAGCTCCACTCCGGCGTGGCGTGTACGTTTGGCATTTCCGTCAATCGGATTGCCGAATATATCTACCTTGCCGCTCTTAACCAGTTCATTGTAATATTCCATCAAATATAGGTTTACATTGGCATGATACTTTTCGCTTTTGTATGTCCACCCCGCTTCGAAATTGAGCATACTTTCAGGTTTGATAAGCGGGTTAGTGAAGTCGTACCTATATGTGTTGTCATTCATTACCCTGCCCTCGAATAGCGGCTGCGCGCCAAAGAAGTTGTCGTCGGCAGCATATAGGTTCCTCATTCGCGGCTCGCGGCTTGTATATGCAGCAAATCCGTAAGCACTCATATTCTCGTCGAGGGCATACATAGCTCCAATGCGTGGATTGAAGAAACCGTAACTAATATTGAACAGCTCTCTGTCTTTACCACCGGCGGTTCTTCCGTCTAAATCGGTATAAATCACATAGTTGTTACCAGCTTTCTCGTTTTCGATTGCGTATGTATGTGTAACATACTGAGCTTCGAGCAAAAGAAGTAGCTTTTCTGTGAGGTTCAGGCTTTCGCGTGCAAAAACAGAGTAAATGTTTCTAATACCGTTGTAACTATAGAATTTATAATCAGGATCGAAACCGGCGGGCAAGTTTTCAGCATAGTTAATCCGGCCGAAATGCTCGGAGCGGTGGAAGCGCATCTCGATACCTGCCGTAAGCTCTCCGCCGCCGTGATTCCATACTATGCGGGGAATCCACCCGCCATGCCTGTTATCTACCGTAGCCCTAATGACAGTATTTCGTGGATTGTCTGCCGGGTTGTATCCGTTTTGCGAATCGAGCCGCAAACCTGTGGTATCAGCCCAACTGCCGTCGTAATCGAAGAAGCCGACACCCTGATAGTAGAAAACGGAAGATTTGAAGTTTAAGTTATCGCTTATAAACCAGTCATTTAGCAATTCTATATGAGGCTGCGAAAATTCCTCGATTTCTTCCTTACGCCTTTCGGTATAGGCAGCAACGGTCTTCCCTGATTCATCGTAAACCCAATAGGAAGGATTGAGCCGGCGTAACTTTAAATCTTTGATGTAACTCTTTGGCATACCGGTATATGCCAAACCGTCGGAAATTGGCCCGCCAAAAATATTTATTTGAGTTGTCATGTTTTCGTCGAACCTGACAGCGCTCAGGAAATAGCTTGTCAGCCTGGCATAAGACCTGTCGCGGTAACCTTCAGAATTAATTGATGAGAGGCGGGCATAAACGGCATAGCGGCTATCGATTAGTCCCGAAGAAACTTCTGCTGAAAGTTTGCTAACTGTTGGCTGAAGAACCGATTCGCCTGATGATCCGTAATTCTGGAACCCTATGCCGGAATAAAGAGTAATTCCTTTTTTATCAATGTAGTTTGATGTGGTTAGATTAATACTACCACCTATAGCGGCAGCTCCATAATTAATTATGCCGGCACCGCGCTGCACCTGTATATTATTGAGGTTCGAAGCAATATCAGGGAAATCTATCCAATAAACCTGGTGGTCTTCAGGGTCATTCTGTGGTATTCCGTTAATCAAAACGGAAATCCTGCGCTGGTCGAATCCGCGCATAGTCAGGTTTGTATAGCCAATGCCATTGCCGTTTTGCGAATAGGAAAAAACAGATGGCAACTGGCTGAGCAGATCGGGCAGGTCCCTCGTAGTATAAAGATTGTTTATCTCCGACTTGCTTAATTCGGCAAATGGTACAGGCGTTTTGCCTTCAATGGCTTTAGTCGTTGTTACTGTTATACTTGGCAGAGTGTAACTTTTGGTGCTGTCGGCTGTCTCGCTGCAAAATGCAGAATAAACCGGCAAGACTGAAAGTAGTACAATCAATTTTAAATATGTTTTAAACATAGCATTACTCCCAAAAAATAATAATATTAACATTACTTTTCGTTTGGGGCTGCCTGCTTAGAAACGTGACTGAGAGTTTGCAAATGATACTGTGTTTTTCAACACCGTTTCCCTACGCCGGTATTATCCGGATCAGGTTCATAGAGTAATTATCTCAGCCTCGCTTTGTTGGCGAAGCACCTCTAACGGTAATGCTAAATTAATAAAAAATTGGAAGAAAAGGAAAATTAGTTTTAGTTAAAAATTAATTAATTGATTATATAATAGGTTGTTGTTATTAGATATAGCCTATTTTGAAGTATTAGAAAACAAAGGTTCGTCAAAATCAGGTTTGATAATAATTGAATCCTTTGCATAGCCGAATATTCTTGGTTTTTTTGATTCTTTTACTTTGATATTATGCTTTTCCATAAGGAAATCGATGAAGTCATCAACTTCTTTTTTCAAATCAAGTGGCAAGCCTTTAATTTTTGAATCCAGCATTTGCTCAGTCATAATTTCACTAAATAATTTTAAAAAACCTATAGAATAGACGGTAATAAAAATAAATATTTTTGTTATTGAAAATAGCCCTCATCTCCCCACTGCCAGCCTTGCTGAATAGCTTTTGCCGCCGATTGTAACCTGGACAAAGTAAATTCCGCTCCTGAGGTTTGCATCTATTGATTTAGATATTGTGCCTGATTCTGCTTTCAGGAATTCTTCATATATTGTTCTGCCGGTTATATCAGTAATTCTAAGAGGTATAACTGCATTGACAATTGGTAATGAGGTGTTAATTGTAATGCTGAACACACCTGGTGTGGGATTGGGATAAATACTTAATTCCCCGGCAATAACTTCCCCAGACTCATCTGCCTTTGACGGCAGGGCATTCGTTTTCCAAATACCGCGCCCATAGGTAGATGCAAATATTTCATTAGTTGAAGCCTGGATTTCAATATCTGATACCCTGGTATTCGGCAGGTTTTCTCCGAAAGGCGCCCACTCGTCCATATTGTCGGTAGTGAAATATACCCCTCTGTTAGTGCCGATATATAGCGTGTTTGCAGTGCTGCCCGGCTGATGAGCAATACAATTTATCGATATTGATGAAGGCAGAGGTTTAGATATATCCGTCCAGGATACACCCCCGTCGGTCGAAACTAATGTAGTCGTTCTTTTGGTGAAGTTCCAGTCGGGTCGTGCAGCCGCCCATAAATTCAAAGGATTGAGAGCATCGAATGTTATATCGATAATATTCATCGAATCAAGTTGAAGGCCCGTTACGGCTTTTTTCCATGTTTTGCAGCCGTCGGCTGTTATCCAAAGCTCACCGTCTGCCCTTCGCCAAACCTTGGCTGTGTCCCTGTATGATCCAGCCTCCTTAAAAACGGCAATCCTATTGCCGTCGGCAGGAGCAACTTTTATGATATTAAGCGACCTCGTATTCTTTACTGTATCCATCAGAGAATTAAAGTCCAATACTTTTTCCCACTGGAAACCGCCGTTTGTAGAGCGCCACAAGTTCCTGAACCCGATATAAATTACTTCGGATTTAACAGGGTCCATACCTACGGGTGTTACCCAGTTGCCGTTTTCGGATTGTGCTATGGTATCAGAAAGCCATTTAATAATAGTTTTGCCGCCGTCTGTCGTTTTGCAAAGGCCTCCGTTTTGCCACACACCGTAAAAAACATCGGGATTGTCATTGTCAATCATAGTTTCCATACCGTCGTAGTTTGGAATATAATTCAACCAGCTTCCGTCGTTGTAGTAGAAACATGAATTATCCTGGGAACCGCCTGCCAATACATTCTTCTTGTTCCTGCACAGGCTCATTTTATAGAATTCGGTTATGGCCAGGCCGTCGTTAAGGTTTTCCCACACTGTCGGGAATTTGACTGCAGGTGCTCCGGGTTTAATGTTCTCTTCGTGCTTGTCAATCCACTCCCGCACCCAGGATTTCGAACCTGGTTTAATTTCTTTTGTGCGGTAAACTCCTCCGTCGTTGCACCAATAGAAACTTTTATCAACCGGGTTGTAGGCTGCAAAGTGCTGGTCGGCGTGTGTGCTTTCGCCGAACACATAAATCCAGAAACTTGCCTGTTCCCAGTCGGCTCCTCCGTTTTCAGTCATCCAGATATTAATACCACCGGTATAGACTTTATTTTTGTTGACTGGATCAGCCAGCAGGGCAAGGTCATACCATCCCTGGCCTCCTCTGTCAGTCATATCGCCCCCCCAAGCACCCAAGATATTATCGCTCGAGTCAGCTTCGTACCTGAGAATCCATGACTGGCCTGCATTAGTTGATTGGTAGAAGCTGTGCAGCCCGTTAGTAGATCTGTTTACATTCAATATGAAAAGGTATCTGGGATCAACGGGTGAAACAGCTATATCCATTCTCGAGATATTCGCATCAGGCTCGATACCGGTCTTCATTTCGTACCATGTATCGCCAAAGTTTTTAGTGCTCAGCACGCCTGCACTGCCTTTGTTGCCCGACCTGCCCATAGCTGCATAGAGAACCCTTGTATCGCCGTGGTTTATTTCGAGGTCGGTAATCATGGAATCGCAAACGTGCAACCATGTGCTGCCGGCATCAGTCGATTTCCAGATGCCGTTCCTGCCTGCGGCAACGATTATATCGGTATTATCGGGATTGATAATTACTTTTTTCAGCAGCGAATAACTAAATGCTTTCTCTGTTACCAATGAAGTTATTTCCCAACTTTCGCCTCCGTCTGTCGATTTTATTACCCCCTGGTTGTTGATGCCCGAGGAACTGCCGTCGAAGTCACCGGTTGCAGCATAGATGATATTGGGATTTTTAGGATCGACGGCTATATGGCTGATACATGGAGTTGCAATGTAATCAGACTGGGGCATCCATGTTTTGCCATAGTCGTTGGTTTTCCATATGCCGCCGTTTGGGGTGCCTATCCAGAATATAAGCGAGTCTTTGGGGTGAAATGCGATACAGTTTATCCGGCCCATCGAATAACATGAACGAGGTTCATAAGTCGGGGGGAAATCTATCGGGCCGACAGGAATCCAGCCGAAATCCGACAACACATTGTCGTTTCTTTTCTTAGCCTGACTTTTCATTAGCTCTTCGGGGCTGATATTGGGCAATACTACCCTTCCGTCTTCTGTAAAATCATGCCTGTGGTTCCACATCCAGCGGTGTATCCAGTTGTTATCTTCGCCGCCGCCGATATTTTTGTTGTTATTCAGCAGTTGCTCAAAGTAAGACTTTAGCGCCGTATAATCATCAGAAGCCAACTTACTGGGATCATTGCCTCCGGCAAATGCCGAAGTAACGGCGAACGAGAGAACAGTAATTGTCAGTAATAGCCTGTTAGTATTTGTGAGCCGCATTTATTCACCTTTTTATATCCTTTAATAATTTCAAATATAAGCAATAATTTTTTTAATTATAGTGTGGCAGGGCATTTAGCTATATTGCACAATATCATTAAGCAATGCATTCAGCATTTTAACTATGCGTTTTACCGCCTGCAACCGCAATGATCCATGCATCCGGCTATACAACATAGGATTGTATTAGGCGCCACGCAAGTATATAAGCATTAAATACATTCATTATTAGCCTCGCCTAACAATATATTTAGCCATTTTCGCCCGAAAAAACGCGATTTCGGTAAAATTCCGGTAAACTT